>NZ_JAUBTU010000010.1:48148-115196 GCF_036705085.1 Microcoleus sp. B6-A1 | reverse complement strand
GCATCTTGCCTGTGGCGGGCTCTTCGGCCCACCCCACAAGAGTTTGTTGTGGCACAGGCATCTTGCCTGTGGCGGGCTCTTCGGCCCACCCCACAAGAGTTTGTTGTGGCACAGGCATCTTGCCTGTGGCGGGCAAGATGCCGAGTTTTTTGTGGCACAGGCATCTTGCCTGTGGCGAAAGGGAACAAAACTCGGCAAAGTTGAATAATATATGTACGCCAACTACGACCGGGCCTTGCCTGTGTTAGATTGAGCGTAATTATTCTGAACTCTTTTCCTCCCGCGCGTCAGACAAATGGTTATAACAAAACGAGGGCTTGTTCTAAGTGCAGCAGCAGTGGTACTCACTGCTGTAACTCTTGCGAACACTGGTTGCAGTTCTAAATCTCTGGCTTCTTTTAGGGGAAGCCCTAAAGAGTTGGTTGATGAAGTTTGGCAAATTATTGACAAAAGTTATGTAGATGGCACTTTTAACCAGGTTGACTGGAAAGCGGTGCGGAATGATTATTTGAACCGGACTTATACCAGCGACGACGAAGCTTACAAAGCAATTCGGGAAATGTTGAAGAAGCTGGATGATCCTTATACGCGGTTTATGGACCCTCAAGAGTTCAGAAATATGCAGGTTGAAACTTCTGGGGAACTGACAGGAGTTGGGATTCAGTTGACTCAAGATGAGGAAACTAAGAAGTTGGTGGTGATTTCGCCGATCGAAGATACCCCTGCTTTTAGTGCTGGTATTCTGGCAAAAGATATCATTACTAAGATTGACGGCAAGAGCACAGAAGGCATGGATACGAATCAAGCAGTAAGTTTGATTCGCGGTCAGGTGAATACTGAGGTGACGCTGACGATTTTGCGGGGAAGCAAAGAATTAGAATTTAAGCTGAAACGCGCTAAAATTGAAATTCATCCTGTGCGGAAGTCGGTGCAGAAAACTCCCATCGGAGAAGTCGGCTATATTCGCTTAAATCAGTTCAGTGCGAATGCTGCATCGGAAATGCGATCGGCAATTAAGGATTTGGAACAGAAAAAGGTAACGGGCTATATTTTAGACTTGCGTTCCAATCCCGGCGGGTTGCTGTACGGAAGTATTGAAATTGCTCGGATGTGGCTCAAAGAAGGTACGATCGTCTCGACGGTCGATCGAGTCGGTGAAGCCGATAAACAAACGGCAAACAAGGCAGCAATCACAGACAAACCGTTAGTTATACTGGTAGACGGCGGTTCAGCAAGTGCTAGCGAGATTCTATCCGGTGCTTTGCAAGACAACAAACGCGCGGTTTTGGTGGGAACAAAGACGTTTGGTAAAGGTTTAGTTCAGTCAGTACGCGGCGTGGGAAATGGTGCCGGTTTAGCGGTGACAATTGCCAAGTATTTTACTCCCAACGGCACTGATATCAACCACGCCGGGATTGAACCGGATTTCAAGGTAGAACTCACCGACGCTCAAAAACAGGAATTGAGGCGCGATCGCGATAAAATTGCTACGACGGCCGATCCGCAATACGCGAAAGCTATGGAAGTTTTGACAAAGCAAGTTACTGGTAAAACAGGGAACAATAAGGCGGAGGCGAAACCGAATGCTGCGCCAGCTAAGCCGACGGCGGCGCAGGCAAAACCGAGTGTGGCACCGGCTAAATCCAAGTAGTTTTTAGTCACAAAAACTTCAGTAAAGAAGGACTAAAGTCCTCACTACGAACCAGGTTTGTAGTGAGGACTTTAGTCCTTCTTATCTTCAATCTAAAATCTAAAATCTAAAATCTAAAATTTGGTTGGTTGGCATTTGCCGGCGCGAATTAAACCGATGCGGCGGGCGATGGCATCTTCGGCCGAATCGTAAGGGCCCCACTTTTCAATAATACTGGGGTTTTGTTCTTCGAGTTGCGCGATCGTCTGCGAGGGCTCCGCCAACGGCAAAATTTCGCAATTACCGGCAGGACGTTTGATAATATAAAATTTGGGTGTTTCTGTCATAGCTAAATTCGTCAAATAAAAGCTGGATACTAACTAGGCAATTGGCTCATTATATCAAATAGGGAAACGGCACTGCCGTGTCCAAACCGTGTCTTAGCATTAAACTCGCATTCCGACAGTAGTTGAAATGCCTGCCGGACTAAGGATTTAACAGCCGGGAACTAATAAGAATTAAAAAAAACTAACACTTTTGGAAGATGCCACAATATTTATCTATGATAAAAATATAGACATTTGTCTAAACAGTGCATTAAATCCTTTCAGAACTACCCAAATATTCTAATCAATACCAAAAAAAACCATGCAATTTTTGCCCAAAACAATCCCCGAAATTCAACCAGAAATCCTACCAGTTAACGAATCACCGCCAGAACTTGTTACTTTCGATGTCGGCGGGATGAAATGTGCCGGCTGCGCTAAAGCTGTGGAACGCCAACTCATGCAGTATTCAGGCGTGATTTCAGCTTGCGTTAACTTGGCGGTAGAAGTCGCGACGGTTGAGTGTCAACCGGGGGCTGTGGATGCAGAGGCTTTAGCGAAAAAGTTGACTGATAATGGATTTCCCTCTCAGTCTCGTTTAGGGGAAAATCAGCGGGAAGCAGAAGCGGCAACAATTGAACGACGGCGACAAGAAATTCGACAGCAAATCAAGCAATTGACGATCGCCCTTATCCTAATTATTTTATCCGGTTTAGGTCACGTACTCGGCACAAAAGCCCCAATTCTCAGCAATATTTGGTTTCACTGGGGACTCGCCACCCTAGCTTTACTGCTACCGGGCCGCCCGATTATCCTTGACGGGTGCCGCAGTTTGTGGCGAAATGCACCGAACATGAATACTTTGGTAGCTTTAGGCGCTGTTACAGCTTACACCGCTAGCAACGCGGCGCTGCTGTTTCCACGAATGGGATGGGAGTGCTTTTTTGACGAACCGGTGATGCTGCTGGGCTTTATTTTGTTGGGCAAAACTCTCGAACAGCAAGCCAGACGGCGCGCTGCATCAGCTTTGCAAGCTTTAATCGCATTGCAACCGGCGAAAGCCCGCTTAGTTGATTTTAAACTCCCGAGTTTAGATTTGCGATCGGAAGAATTGCCTTTAGACTCGACATCTGCGGTCTACGATCCACAATACATTGAAATTCCCGCCGATCGCGTCCGAGTCGGAGAATGGCTGCAAGTTTTGCCAGGGGAAAAAATACCGGTAGACGGTGAAGTCTGCGAAGGCAAAACAACGATAGATGAGTCGATGCTGACTGGCGAATCAATGCCGGTTTTGAAGCAACCAGGAGATACAGTTGCCGCCGGAACTATCAATAAATCCGGGGCAGTTGTGATGCGGGCAACTCGCACCGGTAAAGAAACAACTGTAGCTCAAATGGTGGCTTTGGTGCAGGCAGCCCAAACTCGCAAAGCGCCGATTCAAAATTTAGCTGATACTGTGGCGGGATATTTTGTGTATGGGGTAATGGCGATATCGGTTTTAACTTTCCTATTTTGGTATTTTGCCGGGACTCATATTTGGCCTTCTGTGCTTTTAGGACACGGGGTAATGGATATGGGACACGGGGCAATGAATATGGGAAATGAATTGCCAATTATCCATTATCAATCGCCTTTGCTGTTAAGTTTGAAATTGGCGATCGCAGTTTTAGTGATTGCTTGTCCTTGCGCTTTGGGACTGGCTACCCCAACTGCAATTTTAGTCGGTTCTGGCATCGGGGCGGAGCGCGGGCTTTTAATTCGCGGTGGTGATGTTTTAGAACGGGTGCATCAATTAGATACGGTGGTTTTTGACAAGACTGGCACTCTGACAACCGGAAATCTCACACTCACTGATTATTTGCCGATTTTCCAGAATTCCGAGTGGGATTTGAACTCGGATATTAATGTGGGGAACAGGCAAGATGCCTGTTCCACAATTGATGGGGTTTCTGGCAACAGGCAAGATGTTTGTTCCACAATTGATGGGGTTTCTGGTAACAAACAAGATGTTTGTTCCACAATTGATGGGGTTTCTGGCAACAGGCAAGATGCCTGTTCCACAATTGATGGGGTTTCTGGTAACAGGCAAGATGCCTGTTCCACAATTGATGGGGTTTCTGGCAACAGGCAAGATGCCTGTTCCACAATTGATGGGGTTTCTGGCAACAGGCAAGATGCCTGTTCCACAATTGACTCAAAACTGCTGCAAATTGCGGCGGCGGTGGAAAGGGGCGCTTGTCATCCCATCGCTGCAGCGATTTTGCTGGAAGCTCAACAGCAAGGTTTGCCGCTGCTAGCTGCTGAGGATTTCTGCACGGAACCGGGCTTCGGGGTTTCTGCTTTGGTGGAGGGCCGGCGGGTGTTCGCGGGGAATGCTGAGTGGATGAAGGAGCAGGGGGTCGCTGTGGCGACGGAATTGTCGGGGTCTTTGCAAGGCAAAACGGCGGTTTACGTGGCTTCTGGGGGTGTTTTGCTGGGGGTAATCGGGCTAAAAGATACTCTGAGACCGGATGCTAAGGCGGCGGTGGAACGTTTGCGGGGCATGGGATTGCGGGTGATGATGCTGACGGGGGATACGCCGTCTGCGGCGGCGGCGACGGCGCAGCAGCTAGATTTGACGGCGGCTGATGTTTTGGCTGGGGTGCGGCCGGAGGGGAAGGCGAGGGCGATCGCGACTTTGCAAGCCCAAGGCTGTAAAGTGGCTGTGGTGGGGGATGGTATCAATGACGCCCCGGCTTTGGCTCAAGCTGATGTCGGTATTGGTTTGCACTGTGGCACTGATGTCGCAGTTGAGACAGCTCAAATTGTGCTGATGCGAAATGCTTTGATGGATGTTGTTGAGTCGATCGAGCTGGGGCGCGCTACTTTCAACAAAATTCGCCAAAATTTATTTTGGGCTTTTGGTTACAATACTCTGGGAATTCCGGTTGCAGCGGGTATCTTGCTGCCTGCAACGGGAATTCTACTCAGTCCTGCGGCTGCTGGGGCATTTATGGCGTTTAGTTCTGTTAGCGTGGTTACAAATTCTTTGTTTTTGCGCCGGGGATTTCGAGCTTCAATTTAGGGATGACCAATAAAAGTACGAGGTCATTGGTCATTAGCCACAAACTAATGACTAATGACTGAGGACTAATGACTAATGACTGATGGCTACAGTGCCATACTTTCCAAAAGTCGCCAATTATTGTTGTTCATAATTGAACGACTCACTAGCTCGAACATTTGACGGCAGTGGTTGTTGGTTTGCAGGGGCAGTTCTTCGTTTTTAATCACGAAGTTCATGCGAACCTCTGAGTCGCTGGCCGTGTTTTTCTCAATTAGGACTTCTGCGGTGACAAGTTTGGCAATCGAAACTTGACCTGGGAGCTCGCGAGCCATGACGGAATCTCCTGTATTGTAGATAATATCAAGATTGCATGACTCTAAAATTTCAATCAGGGATTGACGGAGACGGTCGATCGGAACGGCAACGATAAAAAAACCAGTATAGCGAGCCATAGACAACTCCAGCCGTGAGGCATTTAGACTTTATTATCATACCGAACCTAGAACAGATTCACAGAACAATATAGATTTATTTTATTGAAATGGGAAGTTAGGGCAATGAAGGGCAAACTTATCGTGTTTGAGGGGGTTGAAGGTGCGGGTAAAACTACGCAAATGCAGCGGCTGATACAGTTCCTGCAAATAAGTTACTTTCTCACAGTCCGCTTCGTGGCTACTCGCGAACCGGGGGGTACTGACCTGGGAAGGGGACTGCGACATTTGCTGCTGAAACAAGATGGGGGCGAATCTGTATCCGACCGAGCAGAATTACTCATGTACGCGGCCGATCGCGCTCAACACGTCGAAACTTTTCTCAAACCCGAGTTATCGAAGGGAACGATTGTTTTATGCGATCGCTTTACTGACTCTACGATCGCTTATCAGGGCTACGGCCGCAGTCTTAACTTAAATTTAATTAAGCAGTTGAATGACATTGCCACCGGCGGCTTGGAAAGCGATCTGACTTTGTGGCTGGATATTAATGTGGAGGAGGGTTTGGCGAGGGTAAGGGATCGGGGAGGGTGCGATCGGATCGAGCAAGCTGATTTGAAGTTTCACCGCCTTGTGCAGCAAGGTTTTGCAGAGTTAGCCGAGGCAAATAAATCTCGAATTGTTCGCATAAATGCCGATCGCCCTGAATATGAAGTCGCTCAGGAAATTCAAACTATTGTAACTCGCAGGTTAGAAGCTTGGGGATATTTAAATAATATCAATTCTGAAAAGTAAGCTTACATAGATAGCCAGAAACCTGGTTTTTTACGAAATATTTGCTAAAAATCCTCAACATCGAGGAAAAACCCGGTTTCTTCGTTGTAACTAACTCACCATAGGGTAGCGGGGCAAAATTCTTGAATAGGTAGTCATTACATTCGGCGCCTCTGACGCACCCTACAATAACTTCCTTCTGTCAACTGAATACTGTCAACTGTCAACCCTTCGACTGCGCTCTTCGGGCAAGCTGTCAACTGTCAACTGTCAACTGTCAACTGTCAACTGTCAACTGTCAACTGTCACATGAATTATTTTACATCATTAATCGGACAAGAGCGACCAGTAGAATTGCTAACTCAAGCAGTCGAGCGAAACCGAATTGCTCCTGGTTATTTATTTGTCGGGTCTAACGGCATCGGCAAAAGTTTAGCGGCTCAGTGTTTCATCGAGCTTTTATTCTCAGCAAATATTCCCGAAACCCGACTAATAGCCTCCGTGCAAAATCGCGTGAGGCAGCGAAATCATCCAGACTTACTCTGGGTAGAACCAACTTATATGAACCAAGGCAAACGGCTTACGCCAAAGGAAGCAGAGGAAGCGGGTTTAAAGCGGAAAGCACCACCACAAATTCGCTTAGAACAAGTTCGAGAAATCGGTGATTTTCTCAGCAGACCGCCGCTAGAAGCTGCGCGTTCAGTCGTAGTTTTGGAACAAGCAGAAACAATGGGCGAGGGAGCCGCTAACGGCTTGTTGAAAACATTGGAAGAACCGGGTAAAGCAGCGCTAATTTTAATTGCTCCGACAGTGGAAGTTTTGCTGCCGACTTTAATTTCCCGTTGTCAAAAAATCCAGTTTTCTCGGCTGAATCCCGAAGCAATGGCACAAGTTTTGCAGCAAGCCGGATTCGCAGAGATTTTATCCCATCCCGAGGTACTGGGGATGGCTCAGGGCAGTCCTGGGGAGGCGATTTCTATTTGGCAGCAACTGCAATCAATACCCGATGATTTGCTGCAAAAGGTGAAGCAGTTGCCTCAAAATCTGCGGTCTGCTTTGGAATTGGCAAAGGAAATTGATAAAACTTTAGATACTGAATCTCAGTTGTGGTTAATCGATTATTTACAGCACTGTTACTGGCAACAATTTTTGGCAGGGGGAATTAGTCGATCGCCCTTAGAACCCTTGGAAAAAGCGCGACAATATTTGTTAAACTACGTACAGCCGCGATTGGTCTGGGAATGCACACTAATGGGAATATGTCAAGCATAATTTAGTGCCAAGTTTTATCCCAATACGATGAGTAACACAATGGAAAAAGCCACATTTGCCGCCGGTTGTTTTTGGGGAGTTGAACACAAGTTTCGCGCCGTTGCGGGTGTCGTCTCGACTGCTGCGGGCTACACGGGAGGTCACTGGCCCAATCCCTGCTACCTAGACGTTTGCGCCAGAGTCACTGGTCACGCTGAATCTGTGCTGATAGAGTACGATCGATCGCAGGTGAGTTACGAAGCACTGCTAGATGTATTCTGGAACTGTCACGATCCAACCCAAATCAATCGCCAAGGCCCCGACAGAGGCGAACAGTACAGGTCTGTGATCTTTTATCATAATTCCGAACAAGAAAAAGCCGCTCGCCTCTCCAAACAAAAATTGCAAACTTCCGGTAAATACGACAAAGATATTGCCACCGAAATCAAACCTGCTGGTGAATTTTATATGGCAGAGGATTACCACCAGCAATATATTGAGAAGAAGCGACATTCGTCAAAAGTGATTAGTTAACAAGTAGGCAGACGCGACAAAAAAATAAACGATATTAACAGCGGTTAAGACAATGATCTATACTAGCCGCCAGTTTATTATTAATGCAAAACCCAGCCTCCCCCCAGCCATGTTTATTTCCACTTACTTAGTAATAAATAATATCGTTTCTGGTTGCAACCGGAAACGATATTATTTGCTAAGCTAGAGGTGGCGCTCTGTCATCAATAAACTTTAGATTTATGCACAGGTTATTAACGGGAAAACTTCGAGTAGAGTATTTAACAATACCCATCGCCAATCTTCCAGCAAATCTATCCGGTACTAAAATTGTACAGCTTACTGACTTTCACTATGACGGGGTGCGGCTGTCGGAATGGTTGCTAGAAGAGGCGATAGCTGCAGCCAATGAAGCAGAACCAGACCTGATTTTTTTAACTGGTGACTTTATTAGTTATGACCCCGCACCTATTTACGGCTTAGTGCAGCGATTGAAAAATTTGCAAAGTCGAGCAGGAATTTACGCGGTTTTGGGCAATCATGACCACTATTGGCCGAACGCAAAAAGAGAGGTTACTAATGCTTTAAATAGCGTCGAAATTCGGGTTTTGTACAACGAAGCAGTCTATCCTTTGGGGTCAGAATTGGCTTTAGTTGGGTTGGCCGATTTTTGGTCGGGCGATTTTGCGCCTGAACCTGTAATGGCATCAATAAATTCCGCGATTCCTCGGATTGTCTTGTCTCACAATCCTGATACTGCTGAAAATCTGCAAAATTGGCGGATTGATTTGCAGTTGTCTGGGCACACTCACGGGGGTCAAATCGTTATTCCTGGTATCGGCCCTTTGTACGCTTGGGTCAGAAAAATTGGCTATTTGATCCCTAAACGAATCCGAAAGTTCATTCCTTTTGTCTCGGCTTGCGATCGAGTAGTTACTCACTGGGAATGGGCTAGCGGTTTGCATCAGGTGGGGAGTAATTTGCTGTACGTGAATCGGGGTTTGGGAACTTATGCGCCCGGGAGGCTATTTTGTCCGCCGGAGGTGACAGTAATTACTTTGGTTTGTCAACACCCGTAAGGGCGGTTTAGGGTGCACACTTTCCCGATAATAGATAATATAGCCCCAGGAAAAAGGAAGTTCGGCAACGGATTATGTAACGGATGTAACGGATGTAACGGATGTAATGGATGTCAGTCCGAGGGAAGAGGGAAGAGGGAAGAAGGAAGAGGGATTTTTCTATAATTTCTATTATTTTTAATTGGCTTCTCCAAAGCGATAGCCTCTGCCATAGACTGTGTGAATTAGCACAGATTCGCCCGGAACTTCTATTTTGCGGCGCAGCAGGCGAATTTGAGCAGCTAATACATTGCTGCTGGGTTTTTCTGCTTCATTCCACAAATACTGGTGGATTTGTTCGTGTGTTAGCAATTGACCGGGATGGCGCATTAAGTATTCTAATAACTGACATTCTTTTTCTGATAAGTCAATTGTACGATCGCCCCGATAAGCTAATTGATTGTCGTAGTCTAGCTGTAAATCTGCAACTTGCAGCCGCCCGACAGCAACCTCGGCGTCAAAAGTAGGAGGCCGCCGCAGTAATGCGCGGACTCTCGCTAGCAGTTCTCGCAGTTCAAAAGGTTTGACTAAATAGTCGTCTGCACCGGCGTCAAGTCCTTGTACGCGATCGTCTACGGTATCTTTGGCGGTGAGAAATAGCACTGGCGTATTCCGTCCTTGCGATCGCAACTTCTGGCAAATTGCCAGTCCGGTTTGTCTCGGTAGCATCCAATCCAAAATTAGCAAATCGTAATTGCCCTGCATTGCTAAATTGCTGCCACTTGCTCCGTCAAATGCCACATCAACTGTATAACCTTCGCGGGTTAAGACTCGACTCAAAGGGTCAGTTAACTCAACTTCATCATCAACTAAAAGAATCCGCATCCTGATTTCAAATTTGAGATTTGAGATTTTAGGTTAAGTAAACTGATTTTTCCTAAATTTTAATGTGTGGAATATTTTCCGTTTCGCTGCAAGCTGCTGCTACCCATTCCTGGATGGCCGGCAAGGCCAAAATCGCATCCGCATACGCTTTTGTTACTGAATCTAATTTGACTCCGTAGGTGACAAAACGCATGACAACGGGGGCAAACATAGCGTCAACAATTGTGAATTTTCCGAATAGCATATTGCCACCTATTCCGAATTTTTGACGGCATTCGCGCCAAATGGCAAAGATGCGATCGATCTCTGCTTCTACACCGGCAGTCCTCCCTTCTCCCGGATAGCGGTTGCGGCAGTCCATCGGCATATTGTCGCGCAAATTTTGGAAACCCGCGTGCATTTCGGCGCAGATGGAACGGGCGATCGCCCGTTCCGCTACATCCGCCGGCCACAAATCATTTGCAAAGCGTTCTGCAACGTATTCGCAAATTGCTAAAGATTCCCACACTTTCAGATCGCCGTCGATTAAAACTGGCACTTTTCCCGAAGGAGAATAGCGCCGAATTTCCTCATGGGTTGTCGGCCAGTCTAAGGGGATTCTCACCTCGGCAAATTCCAGTCCAGCTTGTTTCATCGCCAGCCAAGCGCGCAGCGACCAAGAGGAATAATTTTTGTTGCCGATTACCAGAGTCAATTTGGTCATAATGTAGCTGTCAGCTATTTCCGATCGCCCGTGCAATTTTAAGTTTTAGAGTTGAATATACAAAAGCGTGACACACAATGGCGATCAGGCGATCGGCCCGTTTTCTGCACCAGCCTCTGCAAGCATTTTACCAAAAAATTGGGTCTAAAGCCCCGTCTTTCTAGGACGACTTTTTATTCTTGGTCGTGATAATATTGTAATGTGGCTAGGGTATTCAACCACATTAAAAACCCAGTCGCCGGAAGGCAACGCACCTTGAAAACTGAAGTTATGGGCTTGAGCGCAGAAAAGCTTGCGCGGGTAAAAACTTCGAGCAACAAGTACGCCTAGAAACCAGTATTTTGGGTTTTGAATTGTACCGTGGGGCACACGGGAACAAGACTCTGCAATGAGTCGAAAGCTTGAGGACAGAACCATCTTGCGGTAAGTACAGGAAGCTGTACTTATTAAGTGGACTGAATGATACAATAATCTCTGCCCTTCTAGGGCCCAGAGTTGTCAAATTAACAGCCTCCCAGCGTTCCGCGTTTTTCTGCAAACTGCGATCGGGGGGCGCGATCGAACACGCTGGATTTCACATGAGATGAGAAGCCTCCGTCCCTGGGAACCCTAGCCTGGTTAGCGCTAGGTAAAGCTACTGTATAGTCCATTTCCTCCCTCTCTACACCACCGCCTGAGAGGATTTCATCTACTGTAATCTTTTTCAGGGAATCCGGGTCTACACTGTGAAAATTTGCGTCAAATTCTTGATTGTTTTCCATACCGACCGCCCTTGAAAAACGTGACGAAATAAAAACTTACTAAATATAATATATACCCAAACAAAGGATCGAGCAATACCCGAAATTTATTTTTGCCTAGGAACTCTATGTGTTATTCTGAGTTGGGCAAAAGCTGTTTATGCTTGTGCCGCGATCGCCCCCTTGCCAAATTAAGCAATTTAGACTCTAAAAATTGACATGATTACTGTTGCACTTCCCAAAGGCGGACTGTTAGGAGATAGCATTCGACTGTTTAAATCTGTTGGATTAGACTTCAGTGCTTTTCTCGATTCATCTAACAGACAACTTCAAATATATGACCCTACCGGAACAGCAAAAGCTTTGCTAGTCAGGACGCACGACGTGCCGGTTTATGTGGAATACGGTCAAGCAGATTTGGGGATTGCTGGCTATGATGTTTTGCGGGAAAAAAAGCCGAAAGTTGCCAATTTAATTGATTTAAAATTTGGCAAATGTCGGCTGTCGGTGGCGGTGAAGGAATCTAGTTCTTATCGACGAACTGTGGATTTGCCTCCTCACGGTAGAGTTGCTTCTAAGTTCGTACACTGTGCTAGGGAATATTTTCACAATTTGAATTTGCCGGTGGAAATTGTGCCGCTTTACGGTTCTGTTGAGTTAGGGCCGATTACGGGTATGTCGGAGGCAATTGTGGATTTGGTTTCGACTGGCAAAACTTTGCGAGAAAATGGTTTGGTGGAAATTGATGTTTTGTTTGAAAGTTCGGCTTATTTAATCGGTCATCCTCTGAGTTACCGTTTGAATGCGGGGGGGGTGAATGAGTTGATCGGGAAGTTGAGAGAGCAAGTTTTGACCGCTGTTTGATGGTATAAAATTAGAGTAGACTTATGGCATAAATCTTTCAGTGATAGGGAAAGCACAGACGCAACGCAGATACAATTCACGATAGTTAGCGACTTTTTCCAGAGTTCTAAACTCTTGTAGGAAGTAGGGGTTGGGCTTCTAGCCCGCCCTAAAAGTTAAATCTTTATGAGCTGGTATTTGCCGTAAGAAATAGGACTGAAATCCTCAGTACGAACTGGTTCTATTTAGTTGATTTCTGAGCGCTTACTTACAGGTATAAAACCTAGTTTTTCCTGGCAGCGATTGATATAAAAACTGACGACTGTATCAGCAGGGTTTTGTTCGATTAGTTGCTGAAAATATCCCAAGGCTGCGACAAATCTTTCGGATTGCCATCCTTGAATTCCTTTGTCAAATAAACCCTGGGTAAGCTGCTTTGCCTCCGAGTCGGGACATGAGGCTGCCCAGATTTCGTAGATTTCAATAGCTTCCTGCTTGCCGCGCGGGGTTACTCGATCGATCCAGCGATAGTAATAATTGTGGTGCCCCAAATGGCTGTCAGCAGCAGTCGCCCCAGAAGTACAAATAATACTCTCCTGTGTTTCCACTTCTAAGTCGCACTTTAATAATAGACTTTCTTTTGAGTGGGAGTTGGAACTTATGCCATTGAGAAATTCTCTCGCATGAACAATGGCATTTTCGCTAACAATAATTTGGCAACCGTATATTTTAGTTAAATTTTCTAACCGAGAAGCTGTATTTACCACATCACCAATGACTGTAGAGTCCATGCGGCGATCGGAACCTAAAGTGCCGATCATGCCGATACCTGTGTTAATTCCCGTACCAATATTGACGGGAGATTCTAAATTGTATTTGTGGCGACTGGCATTAAATTCTTGCAAAGTTTCTTGCATTGCTACTGCGGCTTCGATCGCATTCATGGCGTGAGAATTTGGCTTGTCAAATACTGCCATGATTGCATCGCCTAGGTATTTGTCAATAAACCCGCCGTGAGACGTTATGCACTCGTTCATTTTAGTAAAAAAAGCGTTCAACCATTCAAAAGTCTCGCGAGCTTGTTGAGATTCGGCGATCGTAGTAAACCCGCGAATGTCGCAAAATAAAATAGTCAACTCTTCTTCTGTGACATTGCCCAACTGAATAGATTCTATTCCTTGTGGCGCAATTCGTCCGAGAAGTTGCTCTGGCACAAATAGCTGAAATTTTTCTGAAAGATATTCGTTGGCTTCCCAAGCGGCAGCGATTTGGCGTTTGCTTTGCTCTTTTACCTGCTGGTTGAATTGGGAAGATACAGCTTGCGATCGCATTTGACTCAACTGCAAAATATTTTCAACTTTTGCCAGCAACAAACGACTGTTAAAAGGCTTTGTCAAATAATCATCTGCCATCATTTCTAACCCTTTGATTCGAGACATATCGTCATCGAGGGCAGTTAAAAAAATTACCGGTACAGTCTGCAATGCCGTATCCTTCCGCAGGATCTCGCACACCTCAAAACCGTTCATCTCCGGCATCATAATATCTAGTAAAATTAAATCCGGTCGAGAGGCGCGGGCAAGCGAGAGCGCTTCATGGCCAGATAGCACTGATACTGTAGCGTATCCTTTGAGGTGCAATAACTCTTCCAGTAAAGTCAGATTAGCTGGCTCGTCATCAACCAACATGATGCAGGGCGACTTGTTTGACATGGAATATGATATAATATATCGAATTTAGCTCGGAAGTGGCGCGTGGGGAAGCTCGAAAACGGGTTAATTGATATATTTCTCCTTACTAAACTCGATATTTTTCCTAGGAACAGGCTTTCGGAGGCAAGTGCGGGCAAGTCATATAGATATTTATCTACTATTGAGTTTAACCTTTGTTGTTATCAATTTTCATAAATGGCAGTGCTGGAACTGCAAATAATTATTGTTAGCCGAGAAAATTACGGACTGTAGCGATCGTCAAATTCAAATCCAGTGGCTTGCTCAAATAAGCAGAAGCGCCAGCTTCCAAACATCGTTCACTGTCACCGGGCATCGCCATCGCCGTCACCGCAATCATCGGTACCGAATCCCAGACAGGATCTGCTTTAACTCGGCGCATCAACTCAAAGCCGTCAACATCCGGCAACTGAATGTCCATCAAAATCAAATCCGGCAGCAACTCCGGGGCAGCAGAGGCGGCGAGAATACGATCGACCATAGCCGAACCATCCGCGAGTATCTCTACCCCGTACCCCTCCAATTCCATCACCTCAGAAATTAACATTTGGTTAAAAGGCTGGTCTTCGACAACCAAAATCCGCTTCCTGGCAATTGGTAAAGCAATCGCAGAACCAGGGACTAACTTAGAATCTAAGGCACAAGAAGCAAAGTTCTCCAACTCTTGACGCATCTCTGTCAAAGGCAGCCAAACGCGGAAAATACTTCCCCGATCGCAAACAGATTGAAAAGAAACAGTTCCCCCGTGCAATTCTGCCAGACGCTTAGTCAAAGCCAAACCCAAACCTGTACCTTCGTGCCGCCTAGTCAGGGAAGAATCCACCTGTTGAAAAGGTCGAAATAGCAAGTGCCAGCGGTCTTGAGGAATGCCGATGCCGGAGTCTTTCACCTCAAAACAAAAATAAGGAGTGCTGGCATTTACAGGAGAACAATCCGGTCGGTAGTCGCCGTCTATTTCACTGCCGTAGGCCAGACGCCCGCTGAGTTTAACTTGTCCCTGTTCGGGGGTAAATTTGATGGCATTGGAAAGTAAATTAATCACAATTTGTCGCACTCGCCTTTCGTCGAGGAAAACTTTAGTAATACGGTAGTCGAGTTCTAAAGACAAACCGATTCGCTTTTTGTCGGCCCGTGGCTGCATCATTTTCATACAGTCTGTCGCGAGTTCTTGAACGCGAACAGGCTGTAAGTTTAGTTCTACTTTCCCGGCTTCAATTTTAGAAAGATCGAGAATATCGTTGATTAGCTGCAACAAGTGCTGCCCACTTTTTTCGATCAGTTCTACATAGTTCATTTGTCGATCGCTCAACTGTCCGGCCGTTTGCCGCAGCAGCAAGTCAGAAAAGCCGAGAATGCTGTTGAGAGGCGTCCGCAATTCATGGGACATTGAGGCTAAAAACTCGGATTTCAACTGAGAAGAATACTCTAATTCTTCGTTAACTTGGCGCAGGTTCTCTTGTGTCTGAGCCCGCTCGATCGCCGCCCCCAAAGTCCGGCAAGCAGCCTCCAGGACTTCTTGGTTGAGGGCGGTTTGCAGTTTTTTGACGTTGCGGGACTCCAGCGTCAGTACGCCAATAATTGTACCGTCGGTGGCTGCGATCGGAAAAATGCCCAGTTGTCCAATTCCCGGATGCCGAAATTTCGGCACGGCATTGGGATGTTGGGCATAATCCTCTACGAACAAAGGTTTACCAGTTTTCACCACTTCCCACAGCAAACCGATGCCGTAGGGAATGCCTTGGTCGAGCAATTCTTGCATTCCTGCGACTACTGGTTCCCCGTAAGTAGCCAAAAATTGACTAGAAACTTGGTTGGAAATCGCCGCCGCTTGCCGATCGTTTCCTTTGCCGTTAATCACCTTAACATCTCCGAAAGCTGCATTCATTGCCTCTACTAAATAGGTGAGGGCAAACTGACCTATTTCTTGCAAACTGTCAGATTTTTGCAGGCGTTCGGTTAAACCTAAAAGAAAGCTCAGCCGCCTTACTTCTGCGTTCAAGCTAGCTTGGGAGTTTCGGTATACCGTAACGTCTCTAAAGGTAAACAGCCGTCCGCCGCTGTTGGTAATCGTGGCGCACACCTCCAAACAAACCCCATTGGATTGCTCGAAATAAAATGATAAACTTTCATCCTGAGATTTTTCGAGTGCTTGCTGAAACTCTTGCCACTGCTGAAGGGACAAGTAACCCCGATCGACAATTTCCGCAAACAGCAAGTGGCACTTCGGTTTTGTTTCCAGCCATTCTGGGGACAGTTGCCAGATTCCGGCCAATTTTTTGTTAAACAAAACTAAGCAGTCAGACGAGTCGAACAGAGCGATCGCATTGTCTACTTGATTGAGAATCAGTTCTTGGTCTGCCCTCAACTGGTGCAAGTCTCTCTCCATTTTCTCTGTGTGTGTAGCTCTTAGTTTCGTTGTCATAACTTTCTAGGGATATGGCAAGAGTTATTTTATAACCCCTTACTTAAGGTGACATAACTTTACGTTTTTTGGCAGTGAGGGCGATCGATCTGCCTTGTGATCTGAGACACTTGCTGATTTCGGAGGGCGATCGGAACCCGCTTTGAACTGCGTCGGCTACACTGCTTAATCATCAGGCAATAAGGAGGGAAAGCATTATAACAGAAGGAGAATATTTTAATAATAATGCTGTCGAACTTGATGGCATCTGACTTGAAACTATTGTCTCCAACCCTGTGCTAAATTGACCCATAATAAAAACTAATTCCGCTGATAAGAAATCAGCATATAGCAATCCTCGCATCATTTGTGAATTTCTTACGGACTCCCAGCGGGTTCGGAGAGGGTTGGGGGGGGGTAAAAAATTTACGACTCCTGCAAGGATTCCTATATGTCAAATGCAATCATGACCTTACCCTTAAATTTTATTAGCAATAACTTGGTTATTTGGATTAACTGCTCAAGCAAGTGTGGGATTCAAAAACATAGGTATAAGGCGCGCACGGATCACCCGGAGACAGTGATATCAGTTTCAAAAAAGCAACTGTAGGCTCGTGTTCCCAACCCATACACAATCAGTTATTCCCAATAATTTAATCTCAAATTGTGCGACGGAGCGCTCACGCCGAAGTCTAAAATCTACAATGGTATGAGTTATTACGATCGCACTTATGAGTCATGTGTGCAGTGCACACCCTACAAATGTGAGTTAAGCTAATCCGCATTTAAATTGCAGAGTAAAATAAATCTTTACTCTTATGGGGAGTAGGGGTTGGGCAGGAACTCCCACACTTAATATCGTTTCCGGTTGTATCGGAATGATTTAACCGCAGAGGGCGCAGAGAACGCAGAGGGAGAGAATACAGAGATGAATAATTCCGATGCTACCGGATTTGATATAACATACAATTTAAACTCACATCTTGCACCATTGTCAATTAGCCTTTTCAGCAACAGGCTTTCCGGCCTGTTCCACAAGAAGAAAATTTATCTTTTGTGGAACAGGCCGGACAGCCTGTTAAGAGAGAATGGTGCAACATCTCAGTTTAAATGCAGTGCAGCTTAGAGCGTAAGTCTCGTTAATGTTTCTTAGGATTTTTCGGAAAAGGAATGCCCAAACTTTCGTGAAAAACAACCTGAGTTTTATAAGTCAAGCGCCGGTTAACTTGTTTGATGATTTTTTCCAAAAGCGCATCGCCGGTTTTTTCTATTAAAGGTTGAGACATCGATCGAATAAACTTGGGAAAGCAAACTCCCACAGCCAAATCCAGCTTCCAGGTAGTAATGGTAATCACAGGTGGCAGCTTAGCACGTTCCGAGCTCGGCCAATCGGCGGCAAACTCCTGAGACGGTATCTCCACTAGCTTCATTGCCGATCGAAAATCCACCTCATACCCAGGCGAGGTATAATTCGGAACCGGAATAGTCTTAATCAAATAGCAGCCTTCAGCGTCAGGGGGCAGCAACTCTAAACCAATTCTGGCTTCAACGCGGTAGCCGAAAGCCCCAAAACGCCCGATTAATAAATCATAGCCGTTTTCGCCGATCGGCTGGGCCTTCATCGGCGAAGCGCAGTGGCAAAACCAACTCTTGTGGTTGTTCAAATGGTTCCCCACCGTTTCCGCATCCGCGTACATCTCCATGCTGTCTTCAAAATGCGTGTGAAACCAAATCGGCTCAACTTCTTCTCCTGCATCCGCGCTTCCACTTTCGGGGTGTCGGAAACTCGCATCTGGGTAGTTATTTTCGTCAGAAGCTTCAACAGTTTGATATTCAGCGGAATCCTGCTTCATCGTATGCTCTCCTGTTATACACGCCAATCGATCTGGTTGGGGATGTGTTAAGGGAGTTTCCTCCCTACAATTGAGAAATTGATAGTAACAAAACTTACCCTAGTTCAGCATAACTCGACATATGAAAGCATTTGTAGCAGGAGCCACAGGTCAGACAGGTCGCCGCATCGTCGCAGAATTGGTCAAGCGAGGTATTCCCGTGCGCGCCTTAGTCCGAAATCTAGACACAGCTAGACAAATTTTACCACCGGAGGCTGAGTTAGTGACCGGGGATGTATTAAATGCGACTTCTCTGGGCGATGCCATCGGCGATAGTACGGTATTGCTGTGCGCGACAGGGGCGGCCCCTGGTTTTGACCCCACAGCGCCTTACAAGGTGGATTTTGAAGGTACTAAAAATTTGGTGGATGCAGCTAAGGCTAAGGGCATTGAGCATTTTGTGCTTGTGACTTCTCTGTGCGTCTCTCAGTTTTTTCACCCGCTGAATTTGTTCTGGCTGATTTTGGTTTGGAAGAAACAAGCCGAGGAGTATTTGCAAAAAAGCGGCTTGACTTATACGATCGTCCGTCCGGGCGGTCTCAAAAATGAGGATAATTCAGATGCGATCGTCATGACTGGTGCCGACAAAATGTTTGAAAGCAGCATTCCCCGCACTAAGGTAGCCCAAGTGTGCGTGGAGGCGCTGTTTCAGCCGACTTCTCGCAACAAGGTTGTGGAAATTGTGGCGAAGTCGGAGGCTCCGCAAAAGAGTTTTGAGGAGTTGTTTGCCAGTGTGATTTGATTGAATTAGGACGCACGGGTGCCCAGAAACCGGGTTTTTTCACGAAAATACCCGTTGCAGCCAGCAGCCAAGGTAAAAAACCCGGTTTCTTTAGTCCCAGGTAGCGAACAAAGAAACCGGGTTTTTTTACCGAGATTGAGGGTTTTAGGCAAGTTTTTGGTTAAAAAACCCGGTTTCTGGGCATCAGCGCGCAAGTCCCACCAGTACAAACCGCAGGGGAATTGCCAGTTTTCCGATCGCCAAATCTGGCAAAATCTTAATAGTTTTACGATTCGCCCTTAAAATTTCGTTTTCCCAGCATGAAAACTCTCAAGTGGCCAGCTTGGTTCCCCTATCCGATTTCGTGGTTAAGGGCATTTGCTCTCGCTCAGAGTTTTAGTTTTGTCCTTCGCAGGGGCATTCCTTTTGTCAGCGACGATATCGGCTTTCTGACTCTACTGCTGGCGGCTTGGCTGATTCAGTTGCCTGTGTTTTTTGTTTGTCACTTTTTAGCAGTCAAAATCTTAAATCCCTTACTAATTATGCTGCCGGGGCGCTTTCGCGTGGCGCGCAAGTTCAAGCGCCGGCATACGGGTATTCGATCGCACTTGCGAGAAGGCTTGAATGCTGTTGTAGTGATTTTTTTTGCATTTAATCTGTCGCTGTTGGTGCAACTTGCGATTTTTTATTGGCCAGCGCGATCGATCGATCCGGCCCAGTTACTAACAGGAATATCTACTCTGACAAATGTTGCCGTAGCCGGTGAATTAGATTTCTGGCTGATAAAATTGGCGGGGGTTTTATCGAGTCTAACGCTGGTAGCCGCGCCGCTATATCAATACGATTTTCGGGTGCGCCGGATGCGGGTGGCTCGCAAATGGGTCGAAATTTCGGAAATGGAAATGACTTTGCTGGAAGCTGAGAAATTTGGCCGTCGCAAAAGAGGTTTGCTGAGGCGAGCAGAGATTCAAATCCTCGGATTTATACTTTTAATCGGCGCTGTGATTGGCGGCGGTGTTTTTTTGGTTGACAGTTTGCGGGGAAATCAGCAGTTATCGCAGTCGGTAAGCGGGCGGGGAAAATTCCCACCGCTGGCTATGAAAACGGGCGATCCTTACATTCGGGCGCTGATGCGTACTATTTCTGCTAGCGAGTCGAATGTTTCTCGACCTTATCACGTTGTTTACGGTGGCAAATACATATTAGATTTGAGCCGCCATCCTGACTGGTGCGTGAAGATTGTTAATGGCCCGAATCGGGGCAAGTGTACTACGGCAGCGGGCAGGTATCAATTTCTGACTACGACTTGGAAGGAGAAGGCTAAGCGCTATCAGGCGCGTCGTGCTAATTTTTTATTCTGGGAAGATTACAGTTTTGAACCAGAAGATCAGGATGCTGTGGTTTATGCTTGGTTGAGCGATCGCAAGTTTTGGAAAGCGGATATTTCTGAGATGTTGCGGCAGGAAAGATTAACTGAGGTATTGCGGATGCTTTCGGGAACTTGGACGAGTTTGGGATATGGAATTGAGAACAATTCTATGAGTTCTCGTTTGCCGAAAGTCTACCGGGAAATGCTGCGGGAAGAATTGGAAAATGCTGGTTCTTAGGAAGTTAAATGTTGACTGTTGACTGTTGACTGTTGACTGTTAACTGTTAACGAATGTTATTGGTTATTAATAAGCCAAAGCGATTAAGAAATAACCACTAACAAATAACGAATAATTTCATGTCTGGTCGAGCGACCGCGATTTTTGTAGGGGCGGGTTCACCCACAATACCTGCCAATAATTGACAATCTCAAAAACCCGCCCCGACCGGGATATTATGGTTGATCGATCGGACATGATATGATTACTTCAATTTTGGTAAAAATGCTGTCAAACATTTGTACAATTCTAATCCCGGCCCAGCTTGCAGTGGATAAAGCTTGTCGAAATTAATCGGGTTTCCCGGTGCTAATTTCCACTCGGTTTGCTGTGCTGTTTTCGGCGAAATTTCGATCGCTACCGTGATGTTAATAATGTTGTTGTGCTGGGGGATGCCCCGGAAGCAGTAACTTTTGCCCGTGCGTTTGTCGGAATCGCTGCCGATGATGTATCTGTCTTGTTTGCGAAATTGAATTTCTCGAAAAGGTCGATCGAGCACAAAGGAGTCTCGGTAGCGGTAGTCTCCGTCGCGCAAGCTTTGGACAGTCGGTCTAATTTGAGCTATAACTGTTGGTGCTACAAGGGGATGTGGTACAAAAAACATAGCTAAAGAAGATAACTTGTAGCGGCGGGTTATACCAACCATCAGTGCCTAAGACCAATCATCTCATAAATCTGCCCCCGTGCAACCATAAATCGCCATTTACCTCTTTCAAAATACAAGGTACGGATTTCACCAGAGATATTTTAGGTAGCTAATAGTATAGATCAACCCGCCCCCTGGTGATCGCATAAAATATTGTCAAAAACATGAAAAAATCTCAATCTCAGTCTTTCATTCTGTGGCGACAAGTCGGGGGCGTGGCGGCTTTGCAAGGGGCAATTACTCTGAGTTGGATGCTTTACCGACTGTATTTGCCTCAGCTTTTAGCGGGATTTGGTTTTCCGGGACTCGACAGGGGAATCACCATTCTAGAGGATACTTTGGCAATTGCGATCGAACCTTTTTTTGGCTGGCTTTCTGACAAGCAGCGTCACTGGATGGGCACTCGTTTTCCGCTAATTGTTGTCGGCACTATTCTGTCGTCGGTGCTATTTATTGCGATTCCGGCTATTTTTATTTTCGGCAATCCAGTCTCGCCCCTGCGCTGGCTTTTGCTTGTGGTAATAGTAGCTTGGTCGATCGCAATGGCGATGTTTCGATCGCCCGCAGTGTCGCTGTTGGGCCAATATGCAACCCAAACGCAGTTGCCCCAAGCCATGAGTTTATTGGTTCTTGTGGGGGGATTGGTTGGGGCGGCCAGGCCTGTTGCGGGGGATTTTCTTCTGAGTTTGGGCCCAGCTTTTGCCTTCGCTATTGGTTCGTTTGTATTGTTGGGTGCGGTGGCTTTTTTGCGATCGGTTAATCCTGATGCTGCGCTGTCGGAATTGCCACCGGATACTGCAATTTCCGAGAAAGTTTCTATCACAGCGCTGGGGTTAATTGCGGTGACGGGAATGGCTGTTGCTTGGGGAAGTCGGGCGATGGGAGAACGGATTTTGCCCCATGTTTTCCAAACTCAAATCGCGAGTGTTGATAGTAAGTTGTTAATGGCGGGATTTACTTTGGCTTTGGCTTTTGCTTCTTTGCTGGCTGGGGTGATTGCGGTGCGTATGGGCGGCCAGCGTACCCTGTTGGGTGGATTGGTAGCAACGGCTATTTTGCTGTTAGCAATGGTTTTTAGTCAGGGATGGGTGATGGTAGTGGCGACTGTTTTGGCTGTGATTTTTACTAATAGTTTGATTACTACTGGTACGGTTCCTTTTGCTTTGTCTCTGGTTCCTCCGCTGCGGGGAGGATTTGGCGTAGGTTTGTATTTTGGTGGTTTTTCCCTGGGGATGAGTTTATACTCTGTGGTGTTTGTGGCACCAAAGGCGATTCCTGCTGTGACAACGGCGATGGTGGGGGCGATCGCCTTTTTGGTTGCTGCTGTCTGTGTCGTCGTGGGCGATCGGCTTAAACAAACGCGCGCCGTGTAACAAATTAATAAAAGCCGTTAAGCAGTTTAAGTTGATCCCTGCCTATCGTGAATAATTATTGCATGGTTTCATCTCTGTTACCTATCTGAGTAATAATAGAAACATACAGCAAGCCGTGAGAAATTTTACGGGCGCATATTTAGGGATTAATTGACAATACTGCGAGGATACTGATATGTTTTGCCTGACGCGAGAAACAAAAAATTTAGGGCGGGTTGAAACCGGAAATTCCCAACGGCGAGGCTCTTTCACCTCTGCGTCTAAAAGTACCCGTATTCGGCTATCTCGAGTTTACAAAGATGAGGCTCTGGTGTCGGCTGCGCTAGCGGGGCTGCCAGCTCTTTTGGCATCCCTCGAAAGCTTTCGCGAGCAGTAGAACTTGGTATTTTCTATTGCGATATAGCAATCCTTGCAGGAGTCGTAAATTTTTTACCCCACCCCAGCCCTCCCCTTATCAAGGGGAGGGAGTAAGAAATTCACAACCCTCCCCTTATCAAGGGGAGGGAGTAAGAAATTCACAAATGATGCGAGGATTGTTATATATGGCGCGTGGATGTTTGTGATAGCGGCTGCCAACCGAGCAAGGGCTGTTTTGATTGCACCTAAAATTATCCTCGATTTGAGTAGAGTTTTGCTGTGCTGAACTATTGCAAGACTCAGAAACCTGGTTGTTTATACAAAAACATTTTTACAGCCCTTTGTTATGGTATGAAAAATGGTATAAAAACCAGGTTTCTTGGTATCTGTCCGTAAGTCTTGTGTTTACAAAATTTATTTGTCAGTGTCATCGGGTGCGATCGATGCCTCTACCTCTTGGGAGGAACGGCTTAACATAGAGTCGTGCAGGTGTTCGCTGTGCTGCCTTTCTTGAGCCATTAATTCTCTGGCTTTTTCTTCAGCAATTCCCTCCCCATGTGTTTCTAGCTCGTGGGAGGAACGATTGAGCATAGATTCGTGCAAGTGTTCGCTATGCTGCCTTTCTCGTGCAATTAGTTGTCTAGCTTTTTCTTCAGCGTTCATGAGTAGTATCTCCAATTGTTTGTTTGAAGTGATTCTTATATTAAGATGCCACAATTGGAGGGTAAATGTAGCAAGATTAACATAAATTTTTACAAATAATTGTATAAAAAAAATTGAGTTGGCTGGCGGTGGGTATCGGGTTCGGTGCTTGCTGAGCTAATTATTGCCAGACGCCGGAAAAGATATTCTTGACTGCGATCGCAATTCGATTTAAGTCTTCCTTCAGCAGCGGCGGCCAAGAAACTCCTCTGCGAAGTCCTGCTTCAAATTGCTGCAAACCTTCTACTGACAGTAAATGCAGTGCCGAGATTAATTGTCGATCGAGCATTGGAGATTCTTGCAGACTCTCAAACAATATTTTTAAAGCTAATAAAATCGATGTCACCTGTCCGGGTACGGGCGGTTGACCTTGTTTGAGACGCATCAGGAAGGCGTCGGGATTTTTCTTGGTTTCCAGGGCGGTTCCTTGGTCGATCAGAAAACTGCGGGCTGTTTTGTAATCCATTTGACGTGCGATCGATCTCCTGCAATTAATTAGCTGGCATTATATCACTTTTTGGCTTGCTCAATTTGGTAATATATTTCCAGACAGCCTACACTACAGCTACTGGTGAGGTGCGCCCATAAGCACGCTACAGCTAATGATTAGAGGCGTAACATTTATCCCACAGTCGCCTTGAGCGAAGTTAAACGGACAGGAAAAAATAGAACAATGGCAAAACACCCAGGAAATAGCAGAAAATCCAAGATTTATCGCTACTTGTGGCTGCTTTTTTTGTGTCTGAGCTTTCTGTTAGTTCCGCTCATCAAAAAAATAGCTGCCGATACGCCATTCCCCCCACCCGCTCCTATTGCAAATAATGCTACTTTTGGAGCGAGGATTCAAAGGACGATGGGGCTACTTGCTGCTAGCACTCCCACAGACCGCCGCCAAGTGCGTATCCTATTTTACGGTCAATCCATCACAGAACAAGATTGGTGGCAAGAGGTAGTAAAGGATTTGAAACAGCGATTTCCCAATGCAGATTTGATTGTGGAAAATCGGGCACTCGCAGGATTTTCAGCCCCGATTTTAATCCGTCCCAGCGAACACGATTTGTATCCTTTTTATCCAGACTTGCTAATTTTTCACGTCTACGGAGGCGGTGAAGATTACGAAGCCATAATTGCCAATGTCCGCAGCCGCACTGCTAGCGAAATACTCTTGCATTCAGACCACATCGACTGGATGCCGACAGGCAACAGCGACGATCCAAATTCAGTCAGCAGATACGAATGGCACAACACTCATTCTACTAAATGGCTGCCGGAGTTTGCCGATAAATACGGCTGCGAAATCGCCGAAATTCGTGAACCGTGGCGCAGGTATTTGAAAGACAATCGCTTGCAGCCCCAACAGCTATTGAGCGACAGCATTCACCTCAACGATTGGGGAAATTTTCTCCTAGCAGCTCTCATAAAACCGCATCTGCGATACAAGCCAAATTCTCCTCAACCGCAGCAGGATTTAGTGAAAACCTATACAGTTGGCAGGGATGTTAAGTGGCAAGATGGCAAGTTGGTTTTAGAATTTGAAGGAAATAGAATAGATGCGATCGCCGATAAAACCTTCAACGGCAAGGCAATTTCTGCTAAAATTGCGATCGACGGGAAAAAACCCTCAGAATTTCCTGAACTTTACAGCATCACCAGACCTAGCCTTAGCCTTGGCGTCGGTTGGCCAGCAATCATCCAAATATCCAGTCAAAAACCGCTAATCGTCGAAGATTGGAAAGCCATAATTACTGAGATTAACAGCGACGCCAGCAAGTTTAAATTTGACGTTGTAGGTTCTAAAACAGGTTACGACGGCAGCGGTACAAACGACGAAATGTTTGTCTCAAACTCTGGCCGCGTCGTGATTGAACCGAGAAACTGGTGGCTAAAAAATTCTTATGAATACTCTAAAAAACCTACGCCTAAAGGGTTTGAGATTTCCTGGCAGGTGCGACCAATGTTTGTTGATTCATACGTTCCGCCACAAATTGCAGATTCAAGCCGCGAGTATTCTACAACATTGGCTCAGAATTTGAGCAACTCCAAACACACCCTCGAAATCGTCCCCGAAACAGATGGGAAATTTCCTATTGAGGCAATTCGAGTGTATCGCCCTCCTTTCTCCAATCTACCATCTAAAGTTGAGAGTTTTAAACCGCAGATCTCAGCGGATGAACACGGATGAACGCTGATAAAATTGCATCAGCGTTTATTTGCGTTCATCTGCGGTTTAAAAAATCTTCATGTTGATTTTATAGCAATCGCCTTGGCGGCGTAGGGCGTTGATGATTGTTCAAACCCTTAATATTTAAGCATCTGGACGAATAATATCAATTCCGGTTATATCGGAATGATTAAACCACAGAGGGCACAGAGGAAACAGAGAAAGAGAAGAGAGAGATTATAATTCCGATGTCAACGGATTTAATATAACTCCTGACCCCGAATTTCAAAGGTGGTACCCGCCACGTGATTTATCCGTGGAATCAATCCAAAATCGAAAATCAAAAATCCTCAAGCCCCCGCATTTATCTCGCGCAAGTCAATCGAAAATCGAAAATCAAAAATCGATTGACTCCTGCTATAATCGCCAAGATTATCAACTTCTGATAATCCCCAACTCGTAAAACATCAACAGCGATAAAAACAAATCCGCCACAAAAATAAACACCCACGAAGTCACCACCGCAGCCGTTGCAGCTTGACCTACTCCTTTCCCTCCGCCCACCGTCGTCAATCCCCAACCGCAACCGACAAGGGCAATTATTAACCCAAAAATAAAACTCTTAATCGCCACAGTTACTAAATCCCAAGGCCCCAAAGAAGTCCGCACTGATTCCAAAAATACCGACGGTTCCAAATTATAAAAATTAACCGCTACAAATAGCCCGCCCAAAATCCCCACCGCTACCGCAAAAATTGTTAAAATCGGCAGCATGATGCAGCAAGCTATCACCCTCGGCACTACTAAATAATCAACCGGATTTGTTCTCAACATATACAGGGCGTCTATTTGTTCCGTCACCTGCATTTCTCCTATCTCTGCCGCAAAAGCCGAACCGACTTGTCCCGCCACCACGCCCGCCGTTAAAAGTGGTGCTAATTCCCCACAAAATGCCACAGCAAAAGCACCTCCCACCGCCCCTACCGCCCCAAAGTGAACCAATTCTCTGGCTGATTGAAAGGTAAAAATCATGCCGCCAAAAAAGGCTATTAGCAGCACCGAGCGCAAAGAATCCAGACCTACTGTTACTAAATGTTCCATGATTTTGCGGCGGTCAATTTTGCCTTGGATTATGCGTAGCAGCACTTGGCCACCCAGGAACAGCGTCACGAAAAACCGCTGAAACCACCTGTTATTGAAGGTTTCATCTAAAGGTCGATCGTACTTTTCTTGGTATTTCTTAACCAATGACTGACGGCTCGCGATTAATTGCAAACAGGGCGAAGCACTGCTAAATAGAGATTTTCGGCAATCCTACGGCAATTATTGCACGATTTGTCAACATATATTTTCAGTCGGCTTGCCCTGCGGTTGGTGGGTTAGGCGCGGTTTAAGATTTATTTATTGGTGACTTAACTTAATCGTCGCGCCCAACCCACCCTACAATATGACGAAAACTCTAGGACTACTCCGCAAGTAACAAGTCGATAAACTTATCCAACTGTTCATTATTCTTTTCGGCTTGCTTCTTGCCAATTCTCAGCAGGTCTGATATTTTCTCTTCCGAGGCATCATCAATCTGCAGCGGTTGTTCGTGGCTCAAATCGGGAGTAATTCTCAAATATTGATTCGGTCTTTCAACCGCATCATAAATTTGAATTAGTTGATAATTTACAGTTTCCGCAACTCCCGTCATCATGATATTAATCAAAGGCTCAACCCACTCAACTTGACCCCAATTTTTTACTCTTTCGTAGGGGTATTTTTTCTGAGCTTCTCCGGTTCCCAAGGATAAAATTACCATATCTTTTGCTGTCGGGCCTTTGTCGGGGCGGTCGTCAGGAATTCTGAATTTATTTCTAACTTCTGCATAGGCACAAAGTGCGGGATTGTTTGCGAATACTCCCCCGTCAATTAAAGCGTAGCATTCATTGCTAAAAGAGTAGATTTTAGCAACCTCAAAATAAGAGGGAGCTGCCGATGTTGCTCTGGCGATATCTCTAATGAAATAGTCTTCTGCTGGACATTTTTGAGCATCTATTTGATCGAAGAAGTGAGCTTTTCTCCTTTCGATGTCGTAACTGCAAATTAAACAAGGTTTTAGCAGTTCGCTGAGTTTGTAATCGCTAAAATTTTCCCCAAATAATTTTTCTAAGGGTTCCCTGGGATATTTCTCATCTCTCAAACCATCTAGAGATCTGACTTTTTGCCATAATGAAGTCTTAAAAACGTCGCGGCCGCTCTTAATCGAAAAATTAAGAGCATCTTCGGCAGACCACCGAGGTCTGGTGGGATTTTCGCCGTCAGGACACAAATAGATGCAAGTTAAAATTCCTCCCGCACTCGTGCCCGCGATTAAATCAAAATAGTCAGCTATTCTCGCCTCTGGGTTGCCACTTTTTTGTTGCAGCTTTGACTCAACGCTAACTAAAACTTGCGCGGGAATAATTCCTCTAATTCCGCCTCCATCTATCGATAAAATCCTGGTATATTTAGCCATAACTGTTGTCTATTTTGGACGTTTGCTCGTTTCCTAATTTGAAATCCCTAAGCCTCGGAATGCATGCACCGCTCAATCTCTACTCTCAAATCTTCAATCTAAATTTAATTGGCGGGCTGCGATCGTATAGCGAAAAATGTATTCTACAATTTCTACGTAATTGTAGGCAGCGGCTGGCGAGTCTGCCCAGACTGTGATACCGTGATCGCGAATTAATAAAGCGGGTACAGAGGGCGCACAAATGGCAAAGAAGTCGCAAATTTCCTTGGCTATCTTAGGCACTTCTAAATAATTTGTAAAGAGGGGTATCGACACTTGCGGGTTTTCCTCCCACACCCCCAAACCTTTCACCATTTCGATCGCGGGTAAAGGCACTGCATCTCCTGCGGTTAGCCGAGAAACTAAATTTGCTTCAATGGAGTGCACGTGATAGCAAGCTTTAGCGTCTGGAAAACAATTGTAAACGGCTAAATGAATGCTGGTTTCGGCTGAAGGGCGGCTGTCGGCAACAGGTTGCTCAACAATAGCGCCGTCTGAGTTCATTCTGATAAAATCTTGTTCAGTTAACTGCCCTTTCGCGCGGCCACTAGCAGTAATCCAAAAACTGCCATCTGGTAAGCGGGCTGAAAGATTGCCAGCAGTCCCAACCATCCAACCGCGATCGTAAAAATGTTTGGCTGCTGCAATTAAATCCGATCTCAAATCGCCACTCATTGTTTACAAATCCTCAATTTTTAATCTACTTTTTACGTTAATAGGAATTGCGCTGGCCTATCTAAACGTAGGGTGTGCATTGTGCACCTTATATCAAATCCAGTAGCATCGGACTTATATGCACGGGGGCGGGTTTATTATATTGTCTATTATAGGCCATTGTTGCTGGCTCACGGGCCCCTACAAAATTTAACATCATACAATACCGATGCAAACGGAATTTATATTACCTGAGAAAGGCGATAGTTTCAATTCCATTTTTGGGACAAATTTTCCAACACATCAAAAAAATTATCCCATTTAGTATAAGGCTTTTGCTGTTCGTCTAGATACTGGGCAAGCCGATCGCGCGCAAACACCGAGGAAGCCTGCAAAGCCATATTAAAATCCGTCAGGGAATCTCCGATTGCCACCTGTTCCTGGGCCGGGTGCTGGCCCATCACCCGCACCTTAGACACCAATTCCTCATCTCCTTCAAACTCAGAATTGACTTGCAAGCGAGGGCCACTAGCATCCACATCCACAGCATAAATAACGCTCGCCCGGTGTACCAAATCGCCCATTACCGTCTCTACCATAATCCGAAGACCGCCGGAAACGATCGCAAAATCTACCTTTTTTTCGTCCAAAAAATCCAGCAACTCCAACAATCCCGGCCGCATCAGCCTTCCCCTAGAAAATTCCACAATTTCCCCGTAACGTTCCGAGGGAATAGACTCTAATAACTGCCGCACTCCCGATCGCAAACTCAGCCTTCTAGCGTAGATTTCAGGCATCAGTTGAGACGACAATTCGGGTGCGAAATGCTTGAGCATTGCCACAAAAGTTTCTTCAACAGTTATCGTGCCGTCAAAGTCGCAGAATACCACCCGTTGCTGATTGTTCGGGATTGAAGATTTTTGCTTGTCATCGGTCATTGTCAGTCGCACCTTTCGAGAACGGGAAAATTTTACACAATTAATCGTACACTGTCGAGCGATCGAGCGCGACTGCCCAAAACTAATAGTGACGTGCTGTTTGTTGGCAATTTACCGCAGGATTTTATGCAGATTCTTCGAGAGAATCTTCATCATCCAAGGAATCATCCAAGGAATCTTCCAGGGAATCTTCCAGGGAATCTTCCAGGGAATCTTCTACGTCCTGCTTGTGGTTTTTTGTCTTTTGGGGGTTAGACTTAGCCGGCAAACAGATTAAATTATCATCCTCAGTATTAATCAAACCTTTCGATCGCAACTTACCCATCAGTCGTGTCACCGTCACCCGCGTTGAGCCAATTGCGCTGCCAATTTGAGCGTGAGTCAAGGCCCAAGGCAGCCGGTAGCCCCGAACTACATCCGGTTCGTCGTCACTTACGTAAGGTTCGCCGAACTCCTCGATCAACAAAGTGAGAAATCCCAACAGTCGATCAATCGTCCGGCGCTGTCCCAAAGTGCTTAGCCAGAGAAGTTTCCGCTGGTGCTGGTAGCGAAACGCATCCAAAATTTCCCTGCGAAAGTGAGGCCAATTATCCAAGTCGTGCCAGTACATCCACACTACGTGAGTTTGATCGGCATGGGCGTAAGCTTGGAGAGTAAACGGAGACTGAGCAACAAGTTCAAAGGGCTGACCGGCCCCGACGAAGCCCAAAAAAGCTTCTTCTGTAGTTTTGTCAACGGATTTTGACTTCGCTGCTGCCGCGCTAACTTGAGCGCTGCCTACGAGCCGCACAGAACCTTTCTGGACTAAATACAGCAGTCCGGGTCTTGCGGGAATCCGCTCATCTTTGCTAAAAGTCCGGCAGCGGTAGTGTTCCTGGGCCCAGTCGATAATTCGCTGCCAAGTGATAAAAGGTCGATCGATAGTCTCTAGATGTGTGGAAGTTGATTGCATAAGTGAGGCTCTGGGATATATTTGATAGTGAGAAAAACAGCTTTTGCCAGCAGTGCGATACCAAGTGAGACAACCAACCCCCGATCAAGCTTGCACGCTTCTTAACTGTGCTGACTTTTCTTAGTTTTACCGAAAGATTTAATGTAGCAAAAAATACATCAAAATGGTAGAGTTCAGCAAAAAATTTGTCGTAAATTATTGTATAGTTAGCAAACAAATGGCTAGAAAGCCGATTAATTCGAGGTAGCCCTGATCCGGGGAGCTGATCGACTATCTCTGACATCAGCAGTTTAACGTACAAGAACAGTGCAAGTGGTAACAGTCGCTCGTTGCTCTTACGGTAGGATGAGCCGATATGGATACAGCAAATATGGAGCAGTGCCCGGAAGTTACAGTGAAGTGTTTCTTGCTTTCAAGGTTCCAAAGGGCGATCGGCCAGCAAGAGGCACTAGGGAAAATTCCATTAAATCTCATAGGTGGCACCATTCTCAAGAACGGGCAAGATGCCCATTCCACAAGAGATGAATTTTCTTGTGGATCAGGCAAGATGCCTGTTCCTCAACAAGTAATTGAGAATGGTGCAATATTCCCGTTAAATCTTAAATCTTGCACCATTCTCAAGAACGGGCAAGATGCCCATTCCACAAGAGATGAATTTTCTTGTGGAACAGGCAAGATGCCTGTCCCTAAACAAGTAATTGAGAATGGTGCAATATTTCCGTTAAATCGGAGTAAAGATAGCGCGCGGGTGCTGTACATGTCTGCGATCGCCCTGAAATTGGCTAAAACTTGGCAGCAGACACCGCAGACAATCGCTGCACAGTTGGCCGAAACACTCGAACCGCTGTGCTACCCGGATTTCGCCGTTAAAGTGGCGCCGGCGGGAATTATCGAGCTGGAGTTGACTGATGCAGGTTTAGCCGTCTGGTTGCAGCGTTTAGCTCAAACGAACCTCCCAGTTCCAGAATCTAGAATATTATCTCCTGTTGTGTGTGCCGATCGACTGTTTCCCATTCAGTACAGCCACGCGCGCTGCTGTTCCCTGCTGCGAATGGCCCACCGCGATCGGATAATTGCGATCACGCAGCCCGATGTCGCTACAGCGCCGGAAATTTGGTCGCTGGCGAGTCCAAATCCTATCCCTTGGATTGACGAGGGCGATCGACTGCGGTTAGTGCATCCTGCAGAACGCCGTTTAATATCCCAACTCTTAACAGTGCTAGACAATTTATATCCTACTTTTGATGTAAAGAACCGCGAACAACCTGTCAATTATTTCAAATTAGCCAATAGTTTGAGCGAATCATTTCAGATTTTTTACAGCCAGTGCCGAATTTGGGGAGAAGTTAAAATAGAACAGCCAAAGCTCGCCCAAGCTCGATTAGGTTTAATATTAGCAACTCAATCTTTGCTGCGATTTATCCTAGAAGACTTATTGAACGCTCTTGCTCCTTTAGAACTTTGATTAGGTTCTCATTTTTAGCAACATTTATTCATACTAAGAGGTGGGTTTCCGAAAGTTACCTTGACCGAAAGCGTCCAAAATAAAACCCCCCGGATTCATCCGTGGAAAAATAAAAAACCTGTATCCGATGAAACTTGCCCCCCGAATTTATCCGTGTGGTCAATTCTTTAATCTAAAATCTAAAATCTAAAATCGATTGACTTCTTCCATCTGAAAAGCTCTCTGTTTTATTGGGTTCACCCTGAAGAACCCAGTAACCTACTGTCGCATAGGAAATTTATAAAAACTTAGCTATTTATTGATTAATTATTATTATTAATCAATGCAATTAATAATAATTAATCGGTAATTTTGGCATTCTTATTTTTTCTAATTTATTTAAGTAATCTTTCTTTTTACTTGTGAGAGCGATAACTTTTAGCTCAATACGGTTCAGTTAAGCTCGATCCCCCCTACTAGCCATCCTTAAAAAGAGGGATATCAGAACTTACTCAAAGTCCTCCTTCTTAAGGGGGATTTAGGGGGATCTCCGAGGAATAAATAGTTGTAAACCAAGCGTATAGACTTTTAGCTTGCATCTATGGCTGTGCTCCTTAAAATACTTAATCTTATGTTATACAATTAAGCTGCGTAGCAGCTTATCTATTGGCTATCCAGTATGCTCGAAAAACAAGAAGAAGATTACAGCTTAGTAGGAACGAATCCTCTCGATCTTCAGGAAATCCAAGAGGATATAGCCTTACCAGAGACGGTACTTCTGACAAATGGGCATCTAAAACTTTCCAAACCGGAAACTCGATCGAGCCTCAGAGCACTAACTTTGGACGGTGTTTTCGCTACGCTTTTTTACAGCATCATCGGCGGCGCGTTGCTCAGTAATTTCTTGCTCGATTTGGGGGCTGGTCCAGTCGAAATTGGTATGCTCTCCTCCATTCCTCAACTGGTAAATTTGCTCCAACCGTTCGGAGCTTATATAGCAGACCGAACACAGAGCCGCCACTGGTATTCCTTCTGGATTTTCGGAATATCGCGACTGCTGTGGCTGATTCTCGTGCCAGCCCTTTGGTTGGGAGGCTCATTTCATCTGGCCGGACATCAGCTAGTGCAGTTGACATTGGCAATCATCTGGATAACTCAAGTCTTAGAATCTTTAGGTCGTGCTTCCTTCTTGAGCTGGATGGCGGCGTTAGTACCTCAGCGGTTGCGCGGGCGGTATTTTGGCTTTCGCAATAGTGCTGTCAGCTTGACGACTCTCATTGGTGTGCCGTTGCTGGCTCTAGTGGTATCGAACTGGCCCGGTGGAAAGCTCCAAGGTTACAGTGCCATCTTGGTTTTAGGAATTGTGCTTGGCCTCATCAGTCTAGGTTGTCAGTTCTTTATGACCGATGTGAACCCAAAGCTTGTACACACGCATTCAGATACAGGCGAAAAATCATCCACAGGGACAATTTTTAGCTTTCTCAAGGAAGCCAATTTTTTAAAGTTTTTGCTTTACTCTGGTCTATGGAGCTTTGCCGTTAACGTCAGCGCGCCCTTCTTTAATCTTTACTTGCTGGATGACCTAAAGATAGATGTCAGCGTGGTAACGCTCTATAGCAGCTTAGGTGCTGGTGCTAACTTGCTGATGCTGGTTTTTTGGGGGAAGCTGGCTGACCGGGTTGGGAATCGCCCGATTATGCTAGTAGTGGGAGTTTTGGTGGCTCTGACCCCTCTACTCTGGCTAGAAGGGGGAACGGCTCCAATTTTCCTATGGGTGTGGTTCCCGCTGTTGCACATCATCGGTGGTGCAACGTGGGCGGCGATCGACCTGTGCAGTGGTAATCTGATGATGTCGGTGGCACCACTGTTGAATCAGTCGATATACTTTGCGATCGCGGCCGCGGTTCCTGGTGTCACTGGGGCAATGGGAATCACCGTGGGTGGCTTTCTCGCCACTTTGACCAATCTCGGTGGCTTGCCAGGGGTGTTTGCCCTCTCAGCCGTCTTACGACTGGTGGCTCTCCTGACCTTGGTTTTTGTTCACGAGCAGCGTTCTGTGTCTTTGGGTAAGTTTTGGCTGCTCTTGTTGCCAGCTTGGTGGAGAAGAGTGGCAATTGAACCGGGAGACATCAGGTTTCAACCATTAATAGTTGAACAGTTGGACTGTCCACATGAAAGCTCATGCGATCGCTCTTCAACTCTTGATTGATTGTACGGCACAAGAGTCCGAAAATAATTCATAAAAGAGTTTATTAACCATTTTTAAAGTGTTAAAATACTCATCAGATAATCTCAGATGTGACGGTTGTTGGGTCGCTTTTTTTCAGAAATATAAAGTCTGGCTACTCAGATAAGTTTTGAATGGTATCTAATTATTTTTTGGGTGCGTTCAACATTTTTTACGATGCCGATCGAGCTTTGAGGAACGATCGCCAATTCTCCCGCTCGTCGATCGCTCCTGGAACGACGATGCTCAATTTCATCAGTTGACCAGCGACTGTTAATGGTTCTTCAAATTCTGGCGTTGTAAAATAGCGAGAGTGTTCTTAAGTTTTTTGAGGATACATATCAGGGTCAGACTACCACGTATAGCCTCATCCGGGCGTCAAAGTTATCAATGAATATCCCAATATAATGCCTGCATCTAGTTTAAGGCGTTGCAGGCGAGATTTGCTTTTTTCCAGGTTGTGCGATCGGCAGCGTTACTGTAAATGTACTGCCAACCCCTTCTTCACTGTTGACAGTAATTTCGCCACCGTGCAAGTCCACGCATTTTTTAACAATGCTCAGCCCCAGTCCCGTACCGGGAATTCGACCGACATTTTTAGCCCGGTAAAATGAATCAAACAACCGTTCTTGGTCGGCGACAGGTATGCCAATTCCTGCATCCTGTACCGAAAAAATAGCCTCGGCTTCAGTAAGTTTTAATTCAAAGATCACTTCGGTATTTGGGGGAGAATACTTAATAGCATTGGACAGCAAATTGCCCAGAATTCGCCGGAGTAAGCTTACCTCCAAACACGCCATCGCGGCTGGATGGTGATTTACAAAAATCAGCGTTACCCGATCATTTTCCGGTTTCAACTTCAGGCTGTTCTGAAATTCCCCTACCAACTCATTACAAAACTTTGCTAAGTCTATCGGTAGCAAGGAAAACCCGGTTTTTCCTGACTCAACACGCCCCAGCAACAGAACATCATCTAATAACAGATCAATGCCTTTTGCGGCGGCTTGAGTTTTGTCTAACAGTTCTTGTGTTTTCTCATCTGTTAATGTCAACTTGTACTTGGTAAGAAGTTGGGTAGTGCCGATGATGAAATTCAAAGGATTGCGAACATCGTGGGCAATCATGTACAGCAAAGATGTTTTCATCTCGTTGAGTTCTTGGGCTGTTTGCAGAGTGCGATCGAGTTGGTCGTGAGACAATTTGAGAGTTAAAGACAACTGGCGCGATCGCAGCAAAATCTCCACCCGCGCTTGCAATTCTATCTTCTCGATCGGAGCGATAATCAAATCGTCAATACTTTGCCAAATAAATTGCGTTGCCATCCCTACATCCGAGCGGGATGTAATCAAAAGAAAAGGCAAGCATACCGGGTGTTCTGCCTGTTTTTGGGCTGCCACCCATTGCCAGTGGCGTTTCAAGGAAATACCGTCAATTATCCCCAGGTCAAAAGATTGATTAAATGGTAAAAACTCCTCACTATTTTCTGTTGAGTTTGGCAGCAAAACCTCATAGTAAACTGCTAGCCATTCTAATAACAAGCGGCGATTTTCTTTCTGTTCGACAAGCAATAAAATTTGACTCACGCACGTTCTCCTAGCAAGCTGTGAACAATGGATAGCAAATCTCTAACGATCAAAGGTTTTACCAACATATTCCGAGCACCGTGGCAGAGGCTTTCGTGCTGAATGGCAGCGCTTTGTTTGGGCGAGAGTATCAGAAAAGGGATTTGGTGATTTCGCAGTTGTTCGCAGCACTCCCAAATCCGGCGATCGAAACCAGAAATATCTACTAAAGCCATCCCGATCCTAGCAGGCTGACTGATAGCTTGTGCAACATCTTCAAAGTTATAAGCCGCGATCATCTGGTATCCTTCTTTGTTGAGAAACTGTGCTAACAGTTCCAAGTTGCGCTGATTGCGGTCTACGGCTAAAATTATTGAAGTGCCAGTCATTTATCAGCTTCCTGTGAATAGGGGTTATAACCATTTTAGATTTTAGATTTTAGATTTTAGATTTTAGAAGGGGGAGTGACTGATTGGGAGCATCTCATATTTGTAAAAACACTTCTTCTTCCTGCTTCCTTCTGACTCTTTCCTCCTGACTCCTGACTCCTGGCTCCTAACTCCAATTTTGGGCTGGGCTGCTTTCATTGAGATGCTCCCGACTGATTATATATGGGTTGGGAGGTGGCCTAAAGTTGGATTCTTTTTTTATCTGGTATTAGCTTACTTTTCGGCGAGGGATTACATAGGTTTTCAGTTGAGTGAAGTACAGATGCTGGGGTACAGGATACGGCCGCGTGCCCTGTGCCTCTACTGTATTTCAGAGAATTGAAAACTGCTATAAAAGTCGAAAAATACACAAATTTACCAATATATTTAAGTTTTCCAGGACTTAGGCTAGTGGTGAGGTGCGCGGTGCGCCCCTACTGATTAGTAGATTCACGACTGTAAAATTAGCTGCAATTGCCCCAAAACAGCAGCACAAATCCCGATTCAATCTTCCTCCCCTCCCGCCTCAATCCACACCGGCGCCGAACTCAAAATGCCGCGCAGCCCCGCTATCGGTTTGCTGACTTTGATGCCGTAGCGAGTAATCTCGAGTTCTCGCAGACTTCTCTCGAAATTGCTGACTCGTTTTTTAATTACTCCGATCGCCTTGCGGATTTCTGTCCTATTATGGAGTTGGCATTCCAGATAACGTAGAAACAGAAGATTATCCGCCAAATAGCTAATCCCGATCTCGGTCAGCCGAAAATCTCCGCTAATGGCTTCTACCTCATTAATCAAGATAACGGTGACTCCCATATTCTTCAGATACTTACACAAAGCGTGCAAATTGTGCACCAAATCTTGCCCCTGCATCGAAAGCTGATAGCCAGAAATACTGTCAATCATCACAATCTGCGTCTTTTCCTGCTCCACCTGCTGGCGAACCATAGAGGCAAACTGATCCGGCGAGTACAGCAAAGGTTCCACGGGTATCACGGAAAGACTTCCTTGCCCCATCATCGCCCCAACCGGGATGTTAACTGATTCGCAGCGCTGCAGCAGAGTAGAACTTGACTCCTCAAAAATGTAAACTACTGATCGCTCCCCCCTTCCCGCCGCTTCCTTCATAAACTGAACCCCCACCGTCGTTTTACCAACGCCGCTAGGCCCGGTAATCACCGTGACAGTCCCCCGTTCCAGTCCCCCGTGCAGTAGTTCGTCCATTTCTGGAACCCCAGAAGAAATTGCTTCCGCAACAAAATCCTGTTGAAAGTTATCTGGAAGCAGTCGCGGAAATACCTCCATACCAGCCTGAGTCAGGCGCAGCGAATGGCGGCCGCTGCGGAAGTTGGAGCCTCGCAGCTTGGTGACAGACATGGCGCGTCCTTCAGGGCGGAGTTCTAAATAAATTACTCCGTCGCTGATGAATTGCAAATCGTCATCGGGAGCACTTGAAGTGCCTTCTGAGGTGAACACCACCGTCGCCCCCCCTTCGACTAAAAAGCGCAGAAAAGATAGAACTTGTTTGCGGAATTGGAACTCATCCGCAGCTAAGTAGCGAAATTGAGTTATCGCGTCCAAAAACACCCGTTGTGGCTTGACAGCTTGGACTCGTTCGATAATCTTTTGTGTAGTCGGTTCTCGCTCCACCTCCGAGGGCGAGAAAATGTCATAAGTCTGAACTTCTGTAAAAAATTCTGAGGATGGGCTCAAATCCAGGAACGCCATCGCTTCCATATCAAAACCGAGACTTGCGGCATTGGCCCGCAATTGCGCTTCGGGTTCTCCTAAAGTAATAAACAGGGGCGTTTCTCCCAGAGCCACACCAGCAGCCAAAAAGTGAAAGCCGAGTGTAGTCTTGCCAGTACCCGGGCCGCCACGCACCAGATAAGAGCGTTGAGAAATTAGGCCGCCGCCAATCACTTCGTTGAGACCGGTAATTCCCAGAGAAATTCGGTTTTGAGACATTTGTTTCTTCATGTTTTGAATATCGGGCCCGTATTAATATTTAATGGTTTTAGGCAATGTTTTGAGAATTTTTTTTACCGGGCGTCTGATAACCTTCATGAAATCTTTTTCTACCGAAAATTACGTAAGCACACAAGAATTAGAAAGTATTGTCGGGACTGCTGGCATCTGTCGCTGGCAAGATACAGAGCTATTTTGGCAAGAACGGGTAGAAAAAGCAGTTGCCCCCGACACGAAAATAGATTGTACCGTTTACCCCAATACTCAGGAAGAACTGGCGGCTGTCATTGCTTGGGCTGGGCAAAATCGCTGTGCAGTCTTGCCCTGTGGCAGCGGCAGCAAACTTGATTGGGGCGGTTTAGTCAAATTAGACTCCGATCCCCCCCTGCCCAGGGCGGGCACGGGGGCACCGCCCCTACAAAGGGGGGAGCAAGATGTTGTCAAAGTGGGTCTTTTTAAGGGGGATTTAGGGGGATATCCTGGGGCAGGGGGGCTTGTGGCTGTCAGCACTTCGCGCCTCAATCGACTTGTAGAACACGCTGTGGGCGATTTAACCGTGACTGCGGAAGCGGGGATGAAGTTTGCGGATTTGCAACAAATTTTAGCTGCAGCAGGTCAATTTTTGCCGATCGATCCAGCATATTCGCAACAGGCAACTTTGGGCGGCATTGTCGCTACTGCTGATGCGGGTTCCTTGCGGCATCGCTATCGGGGGGTGAGAGATTTGCTATTGGGAATTACCTTTGTGCGATCGGACGGTAAAATTGCCGTAGCCGGGGGTCGAGTTGTTAAAAATGTCGCCGGTTACGACTTGATGAAACTGTTTACTGGTGCTTACGGTACCTTGGGCGTCATTTCTCAAGTAACTTTCCGAGTTTATCCGCTGCCTGAATCATCGGGAACCGTAGTGCTGACAGGGGAAGTTAATGCTTTGTCCCAAACGGCTCAAATCTTATTATCCTCTGCTTTGACACCAAGTGCGATCGATTTGCTGTCACCTGAATTAGTGGCAAAATTAGGCTTAGGAAAGGGCACGGGATTAATCGTCAGATTTCAAAGTATCGCCGAAAGTGTTAAACAACAATCAGCCCGCTTGCTGGAAGTTGGCGAAAAGTTGGGTTTGCAAGGCACTAGCTGCTGCGAAAATGATGAGCATCAGTTATGGCAAAGATTGCCAGAAACTATGTGGGATTCTGGCACAAAGTCGGCAATTATTTGCAAAATAGGAATCAGACCGTCGGAAGCTGTAAGGGCCCTTAACGAATTGCCGGTACAGGACGCTTGGATTCATGCAGGCAGCGGTTTGGGGGTTTTGCGGTTTGAGAATGCGACGGCCCAAACGCTGTTGCAGGTACGCAGAGGGTGCGAAGCGAAAGGCGGTTTTCTGACTGTTTTAGCAGCGCCGACCGACATCAAGCAACAGTTAGATGTTTGGGGCTATACTGGAAGTGCGATCGATTTAATGCGCCGGATTAAACAGCAGTTTGACCCGGAAAATCTTTTGAGTCCCCGTCGTTTTCTCAGCGGTATTTAGTTGAAACTTTGTAGTCAGAAATTCAGTTTCATTGGTGTCAACTTAACGTCTTATGTAGTACCGCTCTACTGTTTGACGATTAGGCTCTAGATCCCCCCGGCGCCAAGGGCGGGCACTCTTGGCACCGCCCCTAGGTCGGGGGGGACAGGAAATGCTCAAAGTCAACCCCTACTCCCCAACAATCAGGGGGATTTAGGGGGATCTAGACTCAGCTAAAAGCAATAATTCTCAAGGGTTTTAGGCGATAGTCACTAGGAACCAAAACAATTAGGTAATATATATATGCAAACTTCAGAAAAATCTCAAGTTCCCAGCGACAATTTAAGACCTGCCAAAGAAAGCAATTTTCTAGCACAAAATCCCCACTTAGAAACCCTCGAAATCCCAGGTTTCGACGCCAACAATCCGCCCGACCCGAAATTAATCGATACTTGCGTACACTGCGGCTTTTGTTTGTCAACTTGTCCGAGTTATCGCGTACTCGGCAAAGAAATGGATTCGCCTAGAGGTCGCATTTATTTAATGGATGCAATCAACGAAGGCGACGCACCATTAAATGAAGCAACCTCGCAGCATTTCGATACTTGTTTGGGCTGTTTGGCCTGCGTTACAACTTGCCCTTCTGGAGTTCAATACGACAAATTAATTTCCGCCACTCGCCACCAAGTTACTAGAAATCAGGAACGCACTTTTTCCGACAATGTAATTCGCACTCTGATTTTTAATCTCTTCCCTTATCCTCACAGATTGCGGCCTTTGCTTGTACCGCTGTTTATTTATCAAAAATTAGGACTGCCAAAACTTGTCCGCAAAACAGGTTTGCTGAAAAAAATATTTCCCCGCTTGGCGGCGATGGAATCAATTTTGCCGAAAGTTACTGTCGATTCTTTCCGGGATAATTTACCAGAGGTAATTCCGGCAATAGGTGAAAAACGCTATCGAGTCGGTGTGATTTTAGGCTGCGTGCAGCGGCTGTTATTTTCGCCAGTTAATGAAGCTACGGTGCGTGTTTTGACGGCTAACGGTTGCGAGGTTGTGGTTCCTAAAAGTCAGGGATGCTGTGCTGCTTTGCCGGAACACCAAGGCCAAGCGGAACAGGCGAAAGCTTTGGCGAGACAAATGATTGATAGCTTTGAAAATACTGGCGTTGATTTTGTGATTATCAACGCTGCGGGCTGCGGCCATACTTTGAAAGAATACGGTCATATTTTAGCAGATGACCCGCAATATCGGGAGAAAGCTGAGAAATTTGCTGCTAATGTTAAGGACGTGCAAGAGTTTTTGGCAAGTGCGGGAATTACGGCAAAACTCAATCCTTTGATTGATGGAGATTTGACAATTGTTTATCAGGATGCTTGTCATTTGTTGCACGGCCAAAAGATTAGTTTGCAGCCGCGTCAGTTGCTACAACAAATCCCTGGGGTGAAGTTAAAAGAACCTGTGGATGCGGCTTTGTGCTGCGGGAGTGCGGGAGTTTACAATATGCTTCAGCCGGAGGTTGCTGATGAATTGGGAGTGCAAAAGGTGGAGAATTTGCTGAATACTGGGGCGGAGTTGATTGCTTCTTCTAATCCGGGTTGTTCTTTGCAAATTAAGAAGCATTTGGAGTTGCAGGGAAAAACAGTTACTTTGATGCACCCAATTGAGCTTTTGGATTATTCGATTCGCGGGGTGAAGTTGCTGAGGAAGTAGTTTTGTAGGGCGGGCGGTGTCTGCCCTATTTTCGATGCGCTCTTTTGTGAATGAGATTTTTTTTTAATGAATTGCAGGAATTCACAGGCGGGCCGCCTGTTCCACAGAGGAGCGGCGGGTGAAGAGTGGCAAATTTATCGCCCTGACGGCGAACCGTTTACAAGTTATGAGGAGGTTTCTCGCAGCTTGGAACAAGCCGAACAGCGGGCTGCTGTACTGGCAGAAAGGCTGCGAGCGATGGCGATTGACCCGGAACAATTGTAAACTAGATTGGGGAAAAGAGCGATCGCACTTTTAAATTTTAGCAAAAGTGCGATCGGCATAACAACTAATGACTAATGACTAATGACTAATGACTAATGACTAATGACTAATGACTAATGACTAACAACTAACAACTAATGACTAATGACTAATGACTAATGACTAATGACTAATGACTAATGACTATTTCCCCTCTTCTAACCTCAAAAAATGCACCTGTCCCGAAGCTTCCGCCACTACGATTGTCACCCCATCCGGTGCAATAGCGCAAGCTTTCAAAGCACTATCTCCGCTGAAACTAGCAATTACTTCTCGACTCAACAAATCCCAAACTTTGAGAGTATTATCGTCCGAAACAGAAATTGCCTTTGTTCCCATAGTCGCCACAGATGTTACCGCATCAGCATGACCTGCCAAAGTAAAAACTTCTTTTCTACTTGACAAATCCCAAACTTTCAAATTGTGTTCCCGCCCGCCAGAAATCGCCCATTTGCCATCCGCCGTAACTGCCACAGCATTCACAAAACTCTCATGACCTTTGAGAGTGAAAAGTAGATTTTTGACGGCTAAATTCCAGAAATTTGCCAAAATATTATTTTCTTTCCGCAAACTCCAAACTTTCAGAGTTTGGTCGCCGGAAGCCGAAATAACCCGCTTGCTGTCGGGAGTAACTGCCACAGCTTTTATCCCGTCCTCATGACCTGAAAAAGTAAAAAGTTCCTCTCCTGTTTCTAGATTCCAAACTTTAATAGTTTTGTCTCCCGAACCGGAAATCGCCATCGTTCCGTCTGGCGTCACTGCCACAGAATTTACCCAGTCTGTGTGACCCGTGAAAGTAAAGATTTCCTTTCCGGTTTCTATATCCCAAAATTTCACAGTTTTGTCGCCGGAACCCGAAACTACTCGCTTGCTATCCGGTGTGATTGCGATCGCTTTTACCCAATCTTTATGTCCCGGAATAGTAAAAATTTCCTGTCCGTTTTGGAGATTCCAGACTTTAATGCTGTTGTCTCCAGAACCGGAAATTGCTTTCGTACCGTCTGCCGTCACTGCTACAGCATTTACCCAGTCATCGTGACCTGCAAATGATAAATTTTCTTTGCCTCTTTCTAAGTGCCAAACTTTGAGAGTTTTGTCAGAGGAACCAGAAACTATCCTCTGGCCGTCGGGGGTAACAGCCACAGCATTCACTGGGGCGATGTGATTGGTAAAAGTGAAAAGTTCTTCTTTTGTTTCCAGATTCCAAACTTTTAGCGTTTTGTCGCCGGAAGCCGAAATTACCCGTTTGCCGTCAGGACTGACTGCCACAGCTTGAACGAAACTGCTGTGTTTTCCTAAAGTGAAAAGTTGCTTTCTTTCTGACAAACTCCAGACTTGAACAGTTCCGTCGTAACTGCCGGAAATTATGAGTTCGCCGTCGGGAGTAACTGCTACACTTTTTACCCAGTCTTCATGACCCGTGAGAGTAAAAAGTTGTTTTCCGGTTTCTAGGTTCCAGACTTTCATGCTGTTGTCGCCTGACCCGGAAATTAACCGTTTGCTATCAGGAGTTACTGCTACGGACTGGACAAAACTGCTGTGACCTTTGAAGTTAAAAGTTACTTCCCTGCTTGTCAAATCCCAAACTTTAATACTGCCATCCCAAGAACCAGAAATTACTCGCTTGCCGTCGGGAGTTACTGCTACTGCTTCTACGGCAAAAGTATCGCCTGCAAAGGTAAATATTTCTTGTCCCGTTTCTAAATCCCAAATTTTAATAGTATTGTCCCAAGAACCGGAAATTACTTTAGTCCCATCGGGCGTGACAGCTACAGCATTGACGTAGGTAAGATGACCTTTGAGGGTGGCAAGTTCTTCTCCTGTTTCTAAGTGCCAAATTTTGAGATTGTGGTCGGAGGAAGCAGAAATTGCCCGCTTGCCGTCGGGGGTGATTGCTACAGCTTGTACCCAGTCTGTATGTCCGGTGAGGGTACGCAGCAATCTCCCGCCGGGAGGGGTAAAGCTGGGCGTTAGCGGTCGCAGCCAGGGGGTTGTTTGGTGTTTTGCCTGTGCTAGCAGTGCTTGAATTTCTGGACTTTCAAAGCACATCAAGCGGGCTATTAGTTGGGTGGCTAGTTGGCTTTTATCTGTGGCTAGAATGTGTGCTGACAGCCGAATTGCTTCTTGGATTAATTTGAGTTGGTCGGCTTTTGGGTCTGAGATAATAATATCGGGATTTGTTGCTAAATCGTAATCTTCTATTAGGGCCTGTACTCCCGATGCTGACAGCTTGGCTTTAATAAAGTTGTAATCTGTTAGTAAGCTGTATAATTTTTCTGAGTCTGAATTCGCTGCTAGCTGACTGGGCACGATTCCCAGGTAGTGCGTCTGTTCTGCAGGCTGCATTTTATCCAGCCCTTGTGTAAACTCGGTCATAAATTTACGGATGTGTTTTTAAAATGTATACGATCGCTAGCTGCACCCTACCGAAAAGCCGATCGACAATCTTTTCTCTTAGACTTAGCATGACATATTTGAATGCTATGTGCTACGGGCTTGCTGTCCTCGGTTTGGTGATGGTTGGAGGAATTGCTGGTTTTTTAGTCGGAGTCTGCTTTGAGAATTTTCAAGCAGTGCGCTTATAATAAATCGCCGTCAATATAATTCAACTCAGCAACGCCCAATTTACCGATAGATCGACAAAAGCTTAGATATATCGTTGCTTTTCTTAACATAGCTGGTATTTGGGCGATGATGGTCGATCGATAAACACTGTCAATCGATTTTAGATTTTAGATTTTAGATTAAAGAATTGAAGCCTTGACCCCACGGATAAATTCGGGGGCTTGTGTATCGGATACAAGTTTTTTATTTCTGGACGGATGAATCACGTGGCGGGTATCCTGGATGCTTTCGGTCAAAGCTAAAAAATTTCAGGTATCGTAATCCTATTTAATGTGCGAAAAAGACTTTTTATAACGAAACATGATGGCGGATGATCTAATTTTCTCTCAAGTCGGCCGCATCAGCGAGGCAGATGTCCTCCTGGTTGGGTTTGCTACCTCAACGGCATCTGCAATCTGCTTTACCCAAAGCTCTCAGAAAGCTTTGCAGGTGCGCCCCCTTCCTCTAAAATATAGAAAAGGACTTGCACTCTTAAACCGGGTTTCTAGACAAAATCATTGGTTTGGCCGCTAGTACGCAGGAAGAAACCGGGTTTCTGACTCCATAGCGCGCAAGTCACGATCGCAAATAAAGCAGTATTGACTTTAGAGACAAATTTCATGGATGTTATCGAGTTTTTCGAGTTAAGTGCAGGCAAATGGTTTTCTCAGCGTACCGTACACAATCTCAATTCTGGGGAATTGCAGGCGGGTAAATCCGACCTCAAAATAGAAATACTGACAGCTAGCGATGCAGCAGTCGTCAAACTTTGCCAACAACACTCGATTAACCCGGCTTCAACTGGGCTAACCAGCGTTCGGATTAGTTGGGACGGTATTCCCGATCGCGACAAAGCTAAACAAATCGGTTCTACAATACTAGCGATCGTACCAAATCCCGACAATCCAAGCGAAGGCAAAGTGTTGCAAGACAAGGGTAATAGTCGCTACGTGATGGGCGATGACGTGCTGACATTGATTACAGAATCAGACACCCTCCATGCGGAAGAAAGGCTGTGGTATCTCATGCCCAATTTGCGGCTGCGGACTAGCGTTGTTAAGCAAGCTAACGGTACCGAACAAGCTTCTTTTTGTTCGGAAATTCGGATGGGAGTAAGTGCCCCAAGTGAAAAATGAAAAATAACTATCTATAGCGGTTCTCAAGCGTGGTGAGGTATGGGGGCGAGTCCTATGCCCACGGAGGCCTATGCCCTATGCCCGCCAGAGCACCTCATGTTACTGATAAAGGCTATAGTTCCCAAAGTTTACACTCTATTTCTGCTTTCTCCCTTCTTTCTTCGGCCTTCTCTGGCAATCGCTTTTAACTTGGTGTGAAAATCAGTGTGTTTGACAACTGGGAATGATTTTGCCACAGGTTTGTCCGCTAATTTTTGCTCGGCTTCGGCTCGATCGGCGAGGGCGGTAACAGCCACATCTTCATATACTACAAATTCTGTATTTTCTTTGGTGCGATCGTCGGCGGCAGGCAATTTTCCTGTTTCCTCGGCATCTGTGTTTGGGACTTCTGCATGAAGTGCCACATCAAGTTGCGCCTCTGAGGGCCCACGCCACTCTAACTCTGCGGCAGTTACTTCCGATTCCTGGTTTGATAAAAGTATATCTTCCTGTGGTAGTTGAGCAGCATTTTCCCCGGTTAAATTTTGAGGAAAATTATTGCATACCAAGCGTTCAAACTCGCGATTGAAATGATAGAGAGGTTGACCTATCCGATGCCACATACTCAATAGCTGTCCCACAGAAACAGCCTTGTAGCGGCCTTGGTAAAGCGCTTCAACCACTGCTAAACGCAGCCAATAGCCGGGATACTTGGTTAGCCATTCACCCGCCAATTTCTCGGCTTTTTTGCCACCTAGGTCAAAACCGTAGTGAACCAGCAGAGCCGCTGCTTGTGCAGATATTGCGGTCACTTCTGTCATGTGTTGTCTGTTGACTGTTGACTGTTGACTGTTTTCTGTTTTCTGTTGACTGTTTTCTGTTTTCTGTTGACTGTTTTCTGTTTTCAGTTGGCGGTTGACTGTTGACTGTTTTCTGTTGACTGTTGACTGTTTTCTGTTGGCGGTTGACTGTTTTCTGTTGGTTCCCAATTCCCAATTACCAATTACCAATTCCCCATGCCCAATGACCAATGCCCAATTAGCCAATTGAATTAATCGGATAAACGCACTCCTCCTTCTACAGTTCGCGCGTCCCCGGAAAAAGGTTGGGGAGTCCCATTCCAGTTGAAGTCGCTAATTCTAAAAGTCAGGCTGCCGACTTGACGCTCAGGATTAAAACGCAAAATGATTGCGTAGCTGCGGCGACTGTATTCTAAAGTGTAATTCGTACTGATTGTTTCCCCGCTTTCTAAATTAATAGCACTTTGAAATCCAACTCGAAAGCCTCCGTAAACTTGCTGGACAAGTCCAAAAGACAGGACTCTCAAATCTACTAAGCGATCGAATAAAAACGGCGATATACCGTCCCGTCCCACCTGGGTATAAGTCACGTTAAACCCAGTGTAATCGAGGAAAGGGCGGGAGAAATGACCGAACTGCCCTTGAATGCCGACGCTGCCAGCGAGGGAATTTTGTCTGTCGCCACTGCTGTAATAAGTACCAACTCCCCGGAGTCCCAAGGCCAGTTGCAAGAAAGGAACCACCGGCGACCGCGTATACCTCAAACCCTGGGTGGGAGTGCGGGGCAGCGGTTCGCCCTCCCACAGGTTGAAGCCGCGACTCAAGGCGAAGCTGACTTGGGAACGGCCCAGATCGACGCGGTTGTTTTCCCGCACTGGTTCGAGCAAGTCTGCTCGATCGGTGTCAGCATTGATAAATTGATACCCAGCTTGGTAGCTGAGATTGAGGCCGGTGCGTCCGAGTGGGATGACTGGGGAAGTGAGGACAGCCCCCAGGCTGCTCTGCACGGTTTGATAGCCCAGAGAACCGTTAAACAGTCGATCGCGATAACTGTATTCTGCAGCCAGAGAGTGAGTGCCGATCAACTGTCGCAGGCGCAAATTGCCCCGAAAGCTGTTTTCCGGCAAATTCGGGAAATCTTCCAAACTCAGAAATATTGCCGATCCATCCAGCCTGGTGCGCGGGCCGAGACTAGCGCCCAACCGCGCTTTGATCCCGTAGCTGTCGGGAGAAAACGGATTACCGCCGTGCTTTTCCACAACCCGCTGCAGGTAAATTTGGGGTGTCAGGGTTAGTCGCACCGGCCCGTTTTGCAACACCTCAAAACCGCACTCGGCATACAAACCGCCGCGGTCGCCTCCGTCGTAGCCAAAGGTCAAACACGGGCCGTTTTGCTGCCGGCTGTCAAACACTTGCCTGCGGGGATACACGGGTATTTTCACCCGGTTGTCGAACACCAAGCGGGGTTTAGTTGTGACCAATTCCTCAGCCGTGGGCGAAATCCTTCTAATCGTCGCCCTCCGGGCCCTGTATTCAAATTCCGGCGGGGAAAACGGGTCGTTAGTAAGCCGAATGTTGGTTGCTACCCTCGCGCCGTCTGGCAGGAGTTCGATGCGTTCTGCTTCAAAGCGGACGCGGTTGACGGCGCCGATAACTTGGGGGGCTGCTAACTGTCCGCCGCCCCCGATGGTAACTGTGGCAGCTCCGGGGGATTTGACTCCGCGCAGGGGCTGCTGGCTGGTAATTCGATCGCTCAGTGGCTGTTCGAGAATCGTCCCCGCACTGATATCTGTCGGCAGTGTGGGGGTGAGTTCGCTACCTGCTGCGGGCAGGAATATTTCGCCGCTGGCTTGTTCGACTGCACCGCTGTTGAGCCCGAGATTGAAGTCCATCCGCTGGCCGCGCACTACTTGTTGGCCGCGGGTATAGGCGACATTGCCGGATGCTACCACTTGGCGGGTGACTAAGTTGACGATCGCCCGATCGGCATCAATCACAGTTTGCCGGAACCGCACAACGACATTACCAACCGCCGTGACAATTTGCTGCTGGTCGTCGAATTCTTGGCTATCGGCCTTAACTTCGATAGTATCGGCCGGAGTGACCGGAAAAGGCACCGTCCGCCCAGAAGGGGCGGTGCGGACTCCCGGCGGCGCGGCGGGTTTAGGTTTCGGTTTTGGCGCAGCGGGAGTTCTGGGTGCGGGGGCAGTTCCTGGTGTGGGAATGTCGAACTGCTGTTGCCCGCTGGGTGCTGGTTCCGGGGCGGGTTCTGGAACGGGAATCTCCGCAGGTTCGGGAGGATTATCTTCTAACTGCCGGCCTTGGGCCTGATACCAACTTTCCTGCTTTCCGACAACATTCCTCTCCTGTTGTTTCTGCGCCTCTGCGGTTCGTTTTCTATTGCGAATGGCAACGGCATTTTCTACCGAACCCAATTGGTAAGCAGTAAACGAGGAATGTTTCGGAGTTTCCGCTGTTTCGGGTTCTCCCACAGGTGCCGGACGCTGAAATCCCAGAACTGCGTCGCCGCTTTCCACTTCCGTTAGGGGGTCGGCGATTTCTGGAGGCTGGCCGGTGGCTGGCGTAGAGCCCAGGAGTGTGGCTGCGGGTTCTGCTGGGGCTGGTGTGGGTTCTGGCTGAACAATATCTGGGCTTGGTTCCGGTATTTCTGCGGGGTTGCTGCGGGTGTCTCCATCGCCGGCCGCGACAGTGAGGGCGACTTTTTTTGGCTTTGCGATGTAGATGATGGCAGAGGGTTCTGGCGGCGGTACCGGATAGGGCATAGTTACAACAGGTAAGTCATCCGATTTTAGATTTTAGATTTTAGATTTTAGATTTTATAGGGTGCAAATTATTGAATATTTTGCATCTAAAAGGCAACTTTTTAGAGATTAATCTGACATCTCAAATTTGCAGTGGCTTTGGCGCGCCTAAAGATGGCTGATTTGAGAACTTGCTTTCGCCACAAGATAACCTCGCTGCTGGTGCGAGGTCAATCGATTTTAGATTTTAGATTTTAGATTTTAGATTGAAGCATGACCCCACGGATAAATACGTTCGGCAAGTTTCATCGGATACAGGTTTTTTATTCCTCCGTCCTGAGTCTGCGAAGGAATGAATCCGGGGGCTTGTATCCTGGATGCTTGATTGTCAAGTTTTGTTCGACTAATTTTTGCGGGTTTACGGGCTGGCTGGGGGGATGCGGTGGCGTGCCCCTCAGCCAGCGGCCGAGATAACTTGTTTATTCCATGTCTCTGCGGTTCGGGTTCCGGGCTGGGTCATTGGACAAAAATCCAAATATGAACAGGGAAACAAAAAATAAAACAACTACATTAACTACGATTTTGAGGGTTAGCACTGTGGGAGTCTCCAAAGATGGCCTAATACTGAGCTGATTTGCTGCTGTTGCCGCAACTTTTTTATCATAAGCTAAAGATTAGTCAATTTTATCTTTGCTTTTGAGGATTTTTGGCAAGTTGATTTTTGCCCAATTCCAGAGTTGCTCGGCGATGTTTTCTAGTCGCAGCATGACTCGATCGAGCCATTCGAGCACTTGTTCTAGGGGGTGCTTAATGTATCCCATCGATTCTGCTTTTGTTTCTAAGTATTCGCCCTCTGGTGGGACGCCTGCGCTGGGATTTTTGGGTTCAGCAGCAGCGCGGGTTGTGGCGGTGTATCTGCTGGTTTGCGCGGTGATTGCTGCTGGGGATTGACCGTTTTGTGCGGTGTTCGGGTTGGTGTTTTTTGGCACTTGGGTTTCCGGCGCGCGCCCTGGGGCTGATTCTGCTGCGAGTGCAGAGCTATTTTTTTGAGTAACTGCTAAATCAGATAAATCAGATGCTGGTTGGGGTAGACTTTTTGAGCTTTTTGTCGTCAGCAAGCTCTGTTTTAGCTGCCCCAGCAGGCGGTGAAGTGCTTCGGGGTAAGGGGATATTGAGACTGCGGTCGATCGACCTTCGGGCAATTCTCCTAATTCTGCAATTCTATGCTTGACTTTTGGGCTGCTTTGTGCTATATCGGTTTCGGAACTGCCGTCGATTAAATGCGGCGGTGCTGCTTCCCCGAATAAGTCTTGCCAGTTGAGCCACGGTCGATCGACCTCTGGGCTTTTTTGCGTGTTTTCTTGCTCTTGTCGCTGTTTCAAATAATACTGAATTGCGACTGATTTTTCCGTATTATCACTGGCGGCTGTTTCTTTGCCCAAAAGGTGGTCTACTGACGACCAAATCATTTGTTCGATGTTGCGAGCGTATTTTTCGAGGATGTCGCGGGCGGACAAATCTACATTAGCGTCTGTGCCGGCTGTATTAATTTTTACTCCGGGGGTCTCCGTTGGTGGGGCGGTTGTTTTTAGGGCTGGCGGCAGGGTTAATTCCTCGATGTTGACGGCGGCGCGATCGAGTAATGTAACAAAGGAGAGAGGAGTAGGGGGTCGATCGAACTTGCTGTTAAAATTAGTTTCTAGTTTTGGGGTATTGTGGTCGATCGAATTTGATGCCGCAATTGACTGCTGTGCGGTTTTTGCTTCGATCTGCGCGCGGGCTTTTTGGACTAGGATGGCATTGCGGTCGATCGATTTTTTAACTGCGAGGATTGATTCTCCAAATTGATTTCTTTTCAGGGCAACCGGACTCGTCTGAAGCCAGGCCATCAATTCCCAAAAACGACGCATCGGCGGTAACTGCGCTTTTTTCGCCGCTGACTCCAAACCGAGATTAAATTTTAATTCTTTTTGGGTAATTTCCCGTTGTTCGGGGCCGCAGTTTGCTACTTCCCAAGTTATGCAACATTCGAGCATTTCCTGCTGTTCGGGTGTCAAAATATCTAATATCTGATTTTCTTTTCCGACCAATACTAAAGTGCGGGCCGGGATAAAACTGGCAATTCCCTCAACTTTCGGCTGGGGTTTTAATTCACTTTTAGCAAGCGGGTGTTCTAAGACGGAAGTGGTTTGATGCTTTGTGATTTGTCCGCTAAAATTGATTGCCGGATGTAAATCGCTAGCAGTATTTCCCTGATTAATTAACAGCGGGAAGCTGGCTACAGTTTTCGCAGTTTGCGACGAGTTTAGTAAATTTTCGGCTAGGTGTAAAATTTCGGCGATCGAACTTTCGTCGGAAGTTTCCCCCTGATACCAATTTTGTGGCAAATCGGGATTTTCGTCACCGCCAAATTCTTGCAGTTCCGGTAAATCTACTTTTTGACTTGATTCCCGCAACTGTCGCCCTAGCAGTCGGGAACTTTGCACCAGCAAATAAGCTGGATAAAGCAGGATTTGGGTGGCCGTGAGAGTTGCTTCTTTAATTTGACGCCAAGTTCGATCGCAATTGTCAGCGACTTGGCGGGACTGTTTCGATATAAAATTTAATAGTCGGCTTTGGTATGGGCCGTAGTAACCGTTGGACATAAGTTTAATTATTGAATTCAGGGAATTGCTAAATATTGCTGTAAAATCAAAGCGAGCTCTTAATCTCCGCTTCAAACCCTCTGAAACCTTTTTCTTCGCGTCCTAGCGCTAACGCGCCGCTTCGCGTAACGCGTCTTCGCGGTTCAATCCGATCTTTGATTCCTACACAAGTTTGATTTTAGCTAAAAATGAGCGCTTCTGTGTCACCTGCTAGCAACAATATTTCTGCCACTGTCGAAAAGTTGCGCCGCCTCAGTCAAGTGGAGGTTCAGTCTGGTTGGAGGTACTGCGATTCTGACTCGGCTGTCTCTTCGGTAAATATTTGTAACAGCCCTGTTGCCGAACTTAACGGGAAAGGACATATTGCTTGGCCGTCTGGGAAGCAAGTTTTGTATTTGGGCCAGCAATTTGTAATTCCTGACAATTTGCACGGCTATCCTGTGGTTGGTTTGCGGTTGCTGCTGGGCTTGACTTGGTGGGCAGAAGATGCTCAAATTTTTGTGAACGGCGAGTTAGTCGGACGGGGAGATTTATTTGATTTTGCCGATCGAGTTTTGTTGAGTTCGTCGGCTAATCCCGGAGATGAATTTTTAGTTATTTTGCGGTTGGTAAGTCCGGGTCACGATAACGGTGCTTTAGTGCGATCGATTTGTTTGTACGAAGCTGCTGACTCTTCTTGTTTTGATCCGGGTTTTGTGGCTGCCGAATTAGAGATTTTGCAAAATTCGCTTAGTCGAAATTTAGAAATTGAAAATTCCCAATACCTCCCCACCGAAATCATAGCAAATACCCCCAGGTTTGTCAAGGGGGAAATGCTGAAATCTGAGATTGATTTGGCGCTTGGTTTGATTGATTGGTCGGCGGTGTGCGATCGCGAAAAGTTCGATCGCTCGCTGTCTGTTTTGCGGCACAATTTATTGGGATATCTGCGGGCTTTTTTGGGGGATTTAGATGAGGGAACCGCAGAGGCCGCAGAGGCCGCAGAGGGAGGAAGAAGGGAGGGGGTTTTTGAGGTTGGAGAAAATAGCAACGCTACATCTATATATATAGGAGAAATTGGTGAACTGACATCTTTTTCTGGGGATTTAGATGAGGGAACCGCAGAGGGCGCAGAGGGCGCAGAGGGAGGAAGAAGGGAGGAAGTTTCTCAGGTTGGAGACAATAGCAATGCTACATCTATATATATAGGAGAAGGTGGTGAGCTGACATCTATATATACAGGTAAAATCTATTTGGTGGGTCACGCTCATTTAGACTTGGCTTGGCTGTGGCCTGTCCCGGAAACTTGGGAAGCGGCACAGCGAACTTTTGAGTCGGTATTGAAATTGCAATCGGAGTTTCCCGATTTGATTTTCTGTCATTCTACTCCGGCGCTTTATGCTTGGATGGAAGAACATCGGCCGGACTTATTTGCTGCGGTTAAAAAACAGGTGGCCGTCGGACGTTGGGAAGTTGTCGGCGGGATGTGGGTAGAACCGGATTTAAACTTGATTTCCGCTGAATCAATGGTGCGGCAAGTTTTTTACGGACAGCGTTATGCAAAAGAAAAATTTGGGGAATTGATGCGGGTGGCTTGGCTACCGGATACTTTCGGTTTTGGGTGGCAATTACCTCAGATTTTGCGGCAAGGTGGAGTTGATTATTTTGTGACGCAAAAGTTGCGGTGGAATGATTCAACGGAATTTCCGCACGGTGCGTTTTGGTGGGAAGGGTTGGACGGTACTAAAATATTTAGTATGATGTCTGCTCCAATTGGTGAAAGCATAGAATCTGTGAAAATGGCAAGTTATGCTTTTGACTGGCAAGTTAAGACAGGTTTGCAAGATGCTCTTTGGTTGCCTGGGGTTGGCGACCACGGCGGTGGCCCGACTCGTGATATGTTGGAGGTGGCGAAACGCTGGAAAATGTCGCCTTTTTTCCCCAGGTTGGAGTTTGCGAAAGCGGTTGATTATTTGTCTTTGATTGAGAGTCAGTTTTTACCGGCAGTTGCGACAACTAAGCCCGAAAGCGATGTTCCCGACTCGGACTATCAGGAAAATTTGCGGGCGCTAGAATTTTCAAACTTGTCGGCAATGAAGGATGCAAATCCTCCCATCTCACAACTCAAAACTCTTCCCCGCACTCTCCCGATTTGGAAAGACGAACTTTACTTAGAATTCCACCGGGGTTGCTACACGACTCGCGCCGACCAAAAACGCCAAAACCGCCGCTGCGAAGAATTGCTCTACCAAGCGGAGTTGCTGTCTTCGCTGGCCACTATTTGTACTGGTGCGGTTTATCCGAAATCTGAGTTAGAATCTGCTTGGAAACAAATTTTGTTTAACCAGTTTCACGATATTTTGCCCGGTTCTGCGATCGCCCAAGTTTATGCGGATGCTAATCTAGCCTTTGCCGAGGTCGATCGCACTTGTCGCGAAATCCTGCTACAATCTTTGGATGCCATCTCGGCTCAAATTTCTCTCCCTTCGCCTCCTGGGCCCGACGCTCAACCAATTTTGATTTTCAATACTCTCAATTGGTCGCGCTCTGAGGTTGTCGCTGTAACGCTTCCCGATGTGGCTGATTCAGCTTGGCAAATTTACGATTTTTCCCGACGGCGACTGGCTTCGCAGATTGTCAGGGGCGATCGACCGCAATCGCACTCTACATCGCCATCTACACTGTTATTTTGGGCAAATAATATCCCCGCCGTTGGCTACCAGGTGTTTTGGCTGTGTCGCGAAGACGCTCAAACTGTGGATCATGCGTCCGCGAGTCCAGAAACCGAAAAAAAGACAGAGTTATCGAAACTTACATACGGTATAGCACAAAAAAACACACCTTGTCAAGAAACGCATTTTGCAACCGCACAAATGGTTCTAGAAAATGAATTTATTCGGGCAACAGTAGACGGCAAAACTGGCAATTTATCCAGTATTTGGGATAAAGTAAATAACCGAGAAGTCCTGAATGCAGCAGGCGGCAATCAACTGCAAGCATTTCAAGACAGTGGTCAATATTGGGATGCTTGGAACATTGACCCAAATTATGAAAAACATCAATTACCCGCGCCGACACTCAAAGATATTGCTTGGGTAGAGCAGGGAGAATTACGGCAGAGTTTGCGCGTAGTCCGACAAATTGGTAAATCGGAGTTTTGCCAAGATTATATAGTAGAAATAGGTTCGCCGCTGCTGAAAATCAAGACAGTGGCAGATTGGCAAGAAAAGCACGTTTTAGTAAAAGCAGCCTTTGGGTTAAATGTAGAAGCAGATTTTGCAACTTGCGAAATTCCCGGCGGTGCGATCGATCGCACAACTAAACCGCAAACTCCCGCCGAAAAAGCCAAATGGGAAGTGCCGATTTTGCGCTGGACTGATATCAGCAATGACGGTTTTGGAGTGAGTTTGCTCAATGATTGCAAATACGGCTGCGACCTTCAACCAAATCAAATTCGGCTGACTTTGCTTCGCGGTTCGACTTGGCCGGATGAACAAGCAGATGTAGGAGTTTCGGAATTTACTTATGCAGTCTATCCCCATGCTGGAAATTGGCAAGAAGCCGACACAGTTCGACAGGGGTACGAGTTGAATTTACCACTGCTAGTAAAGGTGTTACCCAAGTTAGAGAAAAATGACCACAAGACTCTGCCCGCAGTTGGCAAGTTTTTGGATTTGTCCGCCAAAAATTTAGTGCTGATGGCATTCAAACAATCGGAAGATGATTCTAATGTGTGGATTTTGCGGTGTTACGAGTGTCACGGTGAAGAGGCGAAGTTGGAATTAAAGAGCGATTTGGATTTGGCGATTAGTCAGCCTGTCGATTTATTAGAACAACTCATAAATTTGCCCCAGAAGTCAGACGATGGGACAAGTTTCACAATATCACCGTGGAAAATAGCCAGTTTTGCAGTCAATTTATCATTACCAATTGAGATATAGTACCCCATCGCAAGTTTATCCAACCTTTTGAGACTTGGCGAACTTAATGCGACAAAAATTTGCCAACCTACGCCAATTAGCTCTCACAACTTTCTTCTGCTCTAAAATATGCAAAATCACGAACGCTAAAAATGTGTACGCCAGCCAAAAATGCAAACTCCTTCCCAGCTCAACCATTGCGGAATTCTGCGGAAACACATCCGGCAAAACAATGCCGAAAAATTTCACATTGTTACTTTTGAAAGAGTTAGAAAAAAAGAAACCACTAACCGGAACTAGCCACATAAAAACGTACAAAGTCGCGTGCAGAGCAAAATTTTTGTACCATTCCTTCGTAAACTTTGGCAGGCGTTTTGTATATTTTTTCCACCATACCCGCAACAGAGTCAAAATCCGCCAAGTCAGCAAAGCCATTGTCAGCACGGCTACGGATTTGTGAAAATCGTACAGGGGGCCTCGAATAAACAATTCTCTCGGCAATTGAGCCATAAACGTACCGGTAATAAACAGCACTAAATAGCAAGCTGACATTACCCAGTGTAAGGACATCAGTTGTTTGAACGCAGAATTAAGTCTGGGTTTCGCAGCGGGTTGGATACTCACTCTTTCTTACCTCCTTAGCGTTTGCTGCACAAGATTAAGTATAAACTATAGGACTAAAGCTCGTGGCCGATTGTGCATTATAAGATTTACTTAACTTAAGTATTATAAATATTTATTAAACAGTCAAATTAAATATATTCACGATCGTCAATCGATTTTAGATTTTAGATTTTAGATTTTAGAGGCGACCCCACGGATAAATGCTCTTTCTTGAGAATTTTCGATTTTCGATTTTGGATTGATTCCACGGATAAATCACGTGGCGGGTACCACATGAAGAAATTCTTGGTCATTCCCAACACAAAACATCGTACTTGGGTCGATCGCCTCCCAAGCAGTTTTCAGGTCGAGTATCCCCAAACCCACTGCACTCATCTGACCCGATAATTGCAATCGCTGCCCTGTTCATCCGCAGCCCCGGCAAATATCCCAAACCCAATCCGAAGTAGGTCAGTCCCAATACTAGGTATTTGAGTGTTATCATATATACTTAAAACTATTGATTGCCGATTTTTTTTATTGTCTAGGATGCTAAAAGTACAGAGTGGGTAATTGCAGCTAAACCTGCTGGCATTGCAACTAGCCGGAAATATCGCCGACAGACGGTCTACCAACTACAAACAAACACAGTGGTTGCATTGGGAAGCGAAAATCAGGGTGCGAGACAAGTGGTAATTTTGTTACAAGTTGTAACTTTTTTCAAACAACAGGTTTAATTTAGTTTCACAAAAAAGTTAAATTCCAGAAAGTAAAATTAATTACAGTCGAGTTAAGCTAAAAGTGTTTGCTAAAAAAAGTAATTCAAGCAACCCCGAAACCAACTATTCTCACTTGATCGACACGGACGGCGAGTTCGCGACAGCAAAACTTTCGTGCAGCCAACAAGTCGAACAAGATTGGTATGGAACTCTCTACGAGAATTTTCCGGGCATTTACTTCGTTCTAGACGCTTTGGGAAGAGTTTTTTCGCTCAATCAATTCGGCGCGTCTCGCCTTGCCTACAAATCACAGGAATTAATTTGTCATTCAATTTTTAACATATTTTACTGCCAAGAGCAAGGCAAAATGCAGGCAGAATTTGCCGGATTAGCCCAGCCGGAAAACGGTACGCCAACTCCAAAAATTGCCTGTTGGGAAGGATGCTTGACTTGCAAAGACGGCAAGATTATTAGGGTAAAAGCAACCGCGCGACCAATGCCGGCGGTAGATTGGAAAATAGAGGAAAATACTAATGGTCGTTCTATTGCCAATTTCCAACGCCCGGCTGTACTGTTAGTTTGCGAAGAAATTAAGGCTGCTTCGCAGTTATCCACGCCGTCCAACCAGAGAGGAAATGGGCGCAGTCCAACTTTAGCGATCGCAAAATTAGCCAAAAGTCAACTTAAAGAACGCAACAATATAGAAGACTTCATCCGCGAAGTAACAGAAACCGCTGTTAGTATTGTCAACTGCGATCGAGCCAGTATTTGGCTGTATGGCGAAGACAAAACGCAGCTTCACTGCATCGACCTTTACGAACAAAATACTAAACTCCATTCTGTACAAATAATCATCACAGCAGCAGACTGTCCGGCATATTTTCAAGCTTTAAAATCGGCAAGTGCGATCGCAACAGTGGCAGCAGAAAATGACCCCAGAACACGAGAACTTGTCGGTCTTTATTTGCTCGATCGGGACACGACTTCCCTGTTAAACGTACCGATTGTGCTAGCAGGTCAAAGGTTGGGAATAGTCAGCGCCGAACGCCAGGGTTCCGACGGTGATTGGACGGAAGAAGAACACGAATTTACCCAAATATTAGCAGATTTTGTATCCTCAAGTTTGTCAGCTAGCGAAAAGTTAAAATTAGAAGCAATGCGGCACGAACAGCAGCAAAACTTGCTGGCCCAATACTACGATCAACTAGAAGAAAGAGTAGAAAGACGCACTGCTGAACTCAAAAAAGCTAACCAAAAACTGCAAAAAGAAATAATTAAAAGAAAACAAGCAGAAGCCGAACTACGCCTGCAGCAACAAGAACAGCAAATTATTTTTGATTCCGTGCCGGCGATGATTTGGCTCAAAGATACCGAAAGTCGCCTGCTGCGAATTAATCAAGCCGCCGCTGCATCCAGAGGTTTGCCTGCCGATCAATTAGAAGGTAAATCTTTTTATGAAATATATCCAGACGAAGCAGAGCAATATTATTTAGAAGATTTGGAAGTAATCAATTCCGGCGTTCCCAAGCAGGGCCAAGTCGAATTGCTACCAACAGTTTCCGGTCAAAAATGCTGGGTGCGGACAGATAAAATACCTTACCGGGATGAAACAGGTAAAGTCGCTGGTGTAATCGTGTTTGCAGTAGATATTACTGATTTAATTAGAGTCGAAAAAGAACTGCGAGAATATCGGGATCGCCTCGCAGAAAAAGTCGAAAAACGTACTGCTATGTACAGGCAAGCCATGACCGCTTTGTACTCGGCAAATACGCAATTGCAACAGTTAATTAACAACAGCTATTCTGCCGGCGAAAATGGCAGCAGCCAGCCAGCAGCGCGCTTGCTCGAATGCGAAGCTTATTTTGAAGCAGTTGCCGTGGCTGACCGCGACACAATTTTGAGCGTCAGCAGCAATTTTGCCCAACTTTTCGGTTACGAACCTGCGGAAATGGCGGGAATGAGCTTGCTGGAACTACTGTCGCCCAAATCCTACAAACAGGCGTCGCAAATGATTTCAGCAGCCAGCAATACAGTCTGTGAAACTATTTTTCTCAAGCGAGATGGAACTGCTTTTCCTGCTGACGTTCGCAGCAAATTCGTATTTTGGGAAGGTCGTTTAGTACAGGTGAAAGCAGTCCGAGACCTCACGGAACGCAAATTGACCGCAGCAGAATTAGAGCGATCGCGCTCTTTGCTGCACGCTACCTTAGAAGCAACGGCAGACGGCATTCTCGCCGTTACTACCGCCGGAGAAATGATTAGTTATAACGAAAAGTTAGTTCAAATGTGGGGAATCTATGAAGAAGTTAGAAACTCAATGGATCGAACGGTGCGGCTGACATTTCTCACCAAGCAAGTTAAAGATCCGAGCGCTTTTTTGCAGAGAGTTAAAGAAATTTATAGCGATGCGGAGTCGGAAGGTTGCGATATTCTAGAATTTAGAGATGGCCGCACTTTTGAGCGCTACACGCAGCCGATTCGAGTTGGACAAAATATTATTGGCAGGGTGTGGCGCTTCCGCGATATTACCTCTCGCGAAAAGGTGACGGCAATGTTGGGAGATTCTCAAAGGCGCTTTCGGGCAATTTTTGATTCTTCTTTCCAATTTGTGAGCTTGTTGAAACCGGACGGGACTCTGCTGGAAGCTAACCAAACTTCTCTGGATTTTGCGGGAATTAAGCTCCGGGATGTTGCCAATAAACCGTTTTGGCTGTTGCCTTGGTGGGGAGATTCTCAGGAAGTTCGCCAACAGTTGCAAGAGGCGATTTCTCGATCAGCAAAAGGTGAATTTGTCCGCTATGAAGTGGAAGTTCAAGGTGTAAATCGGACGGCAACTGTTGATTTTTCTCTCAAATCGGTCGCCGATGAAACTGGCAAAATAGTATTGTTGCTGCCGGAAGGTCGGGACATTACTGAAAGTAAGCAAGCCCAAGTCGCGCTGCGGCAACAAATAGAACGGGAACGCTTGATCGCACAGATTCAATCGCGCATCCGTTCTTCTCTGGATCTCCAAGATATTCTCAACACTACAGTAGCGGAAGTGCGGGAGTTTTTAGTAACTGATCGCGTGCTGGTTTTCCGCTTCCGACCCGACTGGAACGGAGATGTGGTGGTGGAGTCGGTTGCAGAAGGATGGATGCCACTCAAGGGGATGGGAATTGAGGATTGCTGTTTTGCCAATACTTACATCGGACAGTATTTAAAGGGCCGCATTCGCGCCATAGAGGATATTCACACTTCTAATTTGAGCGAGTGTCACGTTAATTTTTTGGAGACTTGTCAGGTGAAGGCAAATTTGGTGGTGCCGATTGTCCAGCAGGGAATTGAACCGAGGGAAGGTAACAGTTCTTGTCAAGTGCCGAAGTTGTGGGGTTTGCTGATTGCCCACCACTGTTCGTCACCCCGCCAGTGGCAGCAGTTTGATGTGGATTTGCTGAGTCAGTTGGGGACTCAAGTGGCGATCGCGATCGAACAATCTTTACTTTACCAGCAGCTAGCTGCTGCCAACCAGCGACTGGACGGGTTGGCGAATTTGGACAGTCTGACTCAACTAGCTAACCGCCGCCGGTTTGACGAGGTGATCAACCGAGAATGGGAGCAGTCGAGCTCTTCGGAACCGCTATCTTTGATTATGTGCGATATTGACTGTTTTAAACTTTACAACGACAATTACGGCCACCAAGCCGGGGATGCTTGTTTGCAGCAAGTGGCGCGGGCGATCGGAGATGCTTGCACAAACGCACCCGCAGAACGCCTTTATTTGGCTGCTAGGTACGGCGGCGAGGAATTTGGGGTAATTTTGCCAAATACAGATGTCGTGGCTGCACAGGCTGTTGCGGAGGGCATCCGCAGCCGGGTCAAAGCTTTGGCAATTCCCCACATCAAGTCTGTTGTCAGTGATTGTGTGACTCTCAGCTTGGGAGTTGCGGCTGTTTCGCAAAGTCAAAATTCCCCGAAAATGCTGATTGAAGCTGCAGATAAGGCACTGTATCGAGCTAAGTCTGGCGGGCGCGATCGAGTGGCTATTAATGAGTAATCAGGTTATTTTAAATTTGAGATTTTAGATTTTGGAATTACTGATGAAGCTGCTGGTTTGGAGCTTGTCTGCTGTGGCATTCTTTTTTGAAACGGGTATTACTAAAAAAGCGATCGCCCTAACTGGCATAAAGTTAGTGCGATCGCGGTACTATGAATCAGCTATTTATCTATCAGACTCGGCGCGGAATTTTTACGCATTTTCACTTATTTTTTTACAAAACTTTACCGTGAGTAGCGTACAAATATCCAAAAACCACGTTTCTCTACCCGATCTCTCTTTTTTATTGAACCGCAGAGGGCACAGAGAGCACAGAGGAAGAGAAAAGAGCAAGGAAGGAGTTCGCAATTGATTGGGGATTGCTATAGCAATTACTCACCTATTTCGCTAACAGTTTTTGAAACACCTCATACATATCCTCAGCCAACTTTTTAGGATTCCACAAAGGTGCGAGATGTTCTGGCTGCTTAGATTTTACTAAATGCTCTTTCACCGCATTTCTGAAACCAGCATCCCGACCAAACTTAACTCCCCACTGCGTGTATTCCTCCCAACTCCACGCCGCACCTACATCAAGATTTGCACTTTTCAGAAAAGCGTAACCCATGCGCGAAAGATATTGGTCGCCGGAGCGAGTTACCACTGGCAAATTCGCCCACAAAGCCTCTAAATTGTGAGTCCCGCCATTGTAAGGATAGGAATCTAAAAGCACGTCGGCTACATAATAAATAGCGCGGTGTTCTTCCTCACTTCTGGTTTGCCCTATAAACTTAATCCGAGCAAAATCTACTCCCTGAATTTCGCATTCTTCGCGGTAAGTGCTGTGAATAACATCGGGGTCGCCTTGACCTTTGCGGATTAACACACTATCTGGTACTTCCTTCAGAATTGTAACTTGAGCTCGTACCATTTCTGGATTGGTTTTTCTCCCTGGCGCAACGCACAAATAAGTCATTTGCTCTAAGCCAATTCCGAGAGCGTTTCTAATCGCCTCTCGATTCACAGGAATGCTTTGCAGTGCGCCAATTGCTACCGAACCAGCAGGCAATCTTACTAACTTTTCTAAGTAATTTTTTTCAACACCAGGGGGGTGAGTGTGTTCGTCGCACAGAAAGTAGTGATTATCTGAAATGTAGGGTGCGTCAAATCCTAGCCAAGAAACGCAGATTCCCGCAGGATATTGATACAGCACTTCGACATTTGTTGGCACTGTCATCGAGTCTAAGTCTATCAATACATCCAAGTTGTCTTGCGCTACTTCGGCGAAGATTTCACCGCCATCAGCAAAGCCGTTTGGATATTTTTTAGGCCAGTAAAACTTGCCCGCCATGTCTTCAAACCGCTGCGTAACCTCATCTCGGTGGAGTTTCCCGGTGACGTAAAGGTGAACGTGGGGGGTGATGTGGCTTAATTCGCGAATTAAAGCTTCGCTGCACCAGCCTACTGAGTGGCGGCGGAAGTGTTTGGAAAGGAAGCCGATTTTTAAAGGACGCTGTTCTTTTGTTTGGTAATTTGCTAGGTTTGTTATGTTAATCTCTTGGCGCTTAGGGACGGCTTTTTGGTAGTATTCTTTGGCAATTAGTCTGTAGAAACTGGCATTTTTTTCGCGATTGTCTCGCAGGTGAGAAACTGCAAACAGGAAGATTTCGTAGAGCAGTTTTAGTTCGATTGTGGTAAAAGTTTCGACCTTTTCGTAGCAGAGTTTTTCGATTTCTTCGAGTTTCTGAATTGCCTGTTTGCTGACACCTGATTGCAGGTAGGAAAAGACGTAGGCTGTAGCTGACATGACTGGGGCGACATCGCCGCAGTTTTCGCAGTATTTGTCGGCTACGCTACGGGCTCCGGCGAGGTTGGTGGAATGGCTTAGCAAGTCGCACAATTGTTGGTAGGCTTCGCTGTATTTGGGGTTGCATTCGATCGCCTTTTCAAAATTGGCGATCGCCTCCAACGGCTTATCTTGCTTTTGAATGTGTCCCATGCGGCAGTAAACCTCTGCCCAATTCGGTTTTAATGCCAAAGCTTGCTGATAGCTGGCTAGAGCTTCTTCGAGCCGCCCCTGCATGGAAAAACAACTGCCGAGGTTAGCGTGAACTTCGGGCCAGTTGGGCTTGATTTTCAGAGTGTTTTGATAATTAGTAATTGCCTCGTCGTACTTGTTTTGCTGTAAAAAAGAATTGGCTATATTGAAGTGCAAAACTTCTAATTGCGGCTTTAAAGCTACAGCTTTCTGATAGTAAGCGATGGCGGCGTCGAGATTGCCTTGTTGCGATCGCGCGCTGCCGATGTTACCGTAGGCTTCGGCCCAATCCGGTTTAATGGCGATCGCTTTTTCGTAGCTTTCGATGGCTTCCTCGCGCTTTCCTTGGCCCAAAAGTCGATTACCTAAGTTAAAGTGGAAGTCTGCACCGACTAGCTGCGGGTTGAGTTCGGATGTTCTTTTAAAACAGGCGATCGCTGCTTCGATGTTGCCGTGTTGGTGATATACTTTCCCTAAATTCCAGTGAGCTCCCGCTAAATCGGGACTCAGGGCGATGGCTTGCTGGTAATGGGCGATCGCTTCTTCCAAACGCCCCATTTTGAAATACATACTGCCGATATTGGCGCGCACTTCCGCAAAATTTGGCTGCAATTCTAGGGCTTGAGAATATGAACGAATGGCAGCTTCAATTTTGCCTCCTGCTTGCAAGGCATTGCCTAAAGTGACGTAAGCGTGAATGAAATCTGGTCGAACTTTTATCGCTTGCTGACAAGCTGCGATCGCCTCTTTAATTTTACCTTGAACTAAAAAGTTTTCTGCCAGTTTTTTGTAAGGTTCTACTTCTTGAAAATTGGCAACTTGTCCGCTATCGGGAACATTGAGCGCGGTAACTTGTTCGGAAAGTTCGGCGGGGTTGGTAAACGGAGTATTTAAAGTTTCAGTGGTGGGCGCTGGCGGCAAATTGATGCTCGAAGGCTGCAAGCCGTAGCCTTCATCTTTGTTGACAGATACTGATTGCTGTTCCCCTGATTCTGTTTCTAATTCGATAAAGTTACTGTCGGTAGTTTCCCGCTCTTTTTGTTCTATCAAACTCGATAGTTTCTCAGCAGCGCTGACATCTCCCGGTTGCAGTTGCAGCACTTTTTGATAGCAAGTAATTGCTGCATCTAACTTTCCTTGCTGCTGCAAAACGCTGCCCAGCATCATATTAACCGAAGACAATTGAGGATTAATCGCAAGAGCTTTTTGGTAATGATTCGCCGCCTGTTCCAATTGCCCTAACTTGTAATACATACTGCCCAAATTCGCGCGGGCTTCAGCAAATTCTGGCTGAATTTCTAAAGCTTGCAAGTAAGCTTCAATTGCCGTTTCCAGCTTGCCTTGACTCTGCAAAGCATTGCCTATTGTTAAGTAAGCAGCAGCAAAATTGGGTTGAAATTTAAGAGCGACATTACAAGAGGCGATCGCCTTTTCAAATTCTCCTTGCAAAACATAAACTTCCGCCAACTTTTTATGAACTTCTGCATCTTCGGGATTGAACTCTAAAGCTTTCTGATAGTTCTCGATGGCGCCACCGAGATCACCCTGATCTTTCCGCCAATTTCCCTTTTGAAAATAATCTCTCACTGCCTCTAAACCTACTAAAGAATTCCCGATCATTTGCTCTGCCACTCTTACAGGTTTTACACTAATACTATTCAGCCATTCTACCCACTTTCGGGAACGCACAGACCAAGTACACCCTTGATTTATATATTCTACCTGCTGTCTTAAATGATTTTCAGCAGTGGCGCTGCCCGCACCCGTGTCCTCATTTAAAACTCCGACTATCGCCTCTAAAAACCGCCTTGTATATCCCTCCCAATCTGCGTTGCCCGCCCGCTTCCAATTAGTTATCGATGCAAAATTTTCCACCCCTGACATTGAAACTAGACGGGCAAATCCAGCAGTTGTTTCCGGCAAAGCTGCCAATTCACTCGTTACAATCCGGCAACCGCAGGCCATCGCCTCCATCACCGCAATAGATGAGGTTTCTAAATAGGTATTCGGGTAAGCTAAAACCGCGACTGAACGCAGTTGCCGGACGAGTTCGGGTTGCGGTACGGAACCGATGTACTCGACGCCTTCTGTTTCTTGACACTGGCGGTAAAGTTGACCGAAAAAAAGCTTGTTATCATTGTCCTCTATTTGGTGTACTTTCATGCTTGAAAATACTTTTAATCTGGTTCCGGGGACCGCTTGACGAATTTCGGGAAAGACTTTTAACAAAATATCTAGTCCGCGAAATGGAGTGCTGGTGTAAGCTAGAATGGGCGGTCGAGATTTATGAGAGAGGATAGAAATATTATCGGCGAAAATGTTAGCAAAACAAGGTGCGATCGCATTTCTTAAAACACAACTGCGATTGGAGTCAATCCCAAAGCGCCGGTGAAATTGCTCGCGTTGCCAGTCGCTGACAAATACAAAAGCATCGCAAGCATTGATTTCTCGGTGATTATTGAAATCTTGGAGAAATACAAAGCCCGGTTCGTTATGAATCCACAAAATTAACTTAGTTCGGTGTCCCAAAAGCGGCTTGATTTCCAGCGCTTTGCCGACTATATTGACTATAACTAAAAAATCGAGCGATCGCAGCAATTCTAAATTAGATTTGTCCCCCACCCTGCGCCTGCAATCAACGCCGCGCCACATCCCCGACTCGGAAGTATTGTTGAGCAAAAATACCTCGTTTCCCTGTGCAGCCAACGCCTCAGCTAAGTAACAAATAGCCGACTGAGTGCCGCCCAAAGGTTTGCAGTAAGGAGTTTCAATATTGTAATCCCAAGTGTAGGTATCGAGAAATCCGATTTTCATTGTGGCAATTATCCACCGATTTGTGAACTAGATTTTTTTTATTTAACCGCAGAGGACGCAGAGGGCGCAGAGAAAACAGAGAGAAGTTCCCACTTGAAATAATTTGCGAGTTCCCTCTCTTCTTCTTCTTCCTCTCTGCGTTCTCTGCGCTCTCTGCGGTTAAATAAATCCATAATAAATGGTATAATCTTAAAACTATTAAGGAGTACCGAACATGACTACAGAACAAGATCCCGTAAAATTGATGAAACAGCAAGTCGGCTTTGCTGCAGCCGATCGCGTAAAATCTGGTATGATTGTCGGACTCGGTACCGGGTCAACTACAGCTTATACTATTCAAGCATTGGGCGATCGCATAAAATCAGGTGAACTCAAAGATATCAAGGGAGTGCCCACATCTTTTCAATCAGAAGTGTTAGCCAAACAGTACGGAGTACCGCTGGCAACACTCGATGAAATTGATAGAATTGATGTTGCTATTGACGGCGCTGATGAAGTAGATCCCCACCTCAACTTAATTAAAGGTGGTGGCGCAGCCCACACCCGCGAAAAAGTAGTCGATTACCTCGCCACTCAATTTATTGTAGTAGTTGATAGTTCCAAAATCGTAGATAAATTGGGTTCGACTTTTCGCGTGCCCATCGAAGTTATACCGATGGCATTAACACCAGTGATGCGCGCCATTGAAAAATTGGGTGGCAAACCCGAACTCCGCATGGGCGTGAAAAAAGCAGGCCCCGTAATTACCGATCAAGGTAATATGGTAATTGATGTCAAATTTGATGACATTGCCAACCCCGGAGAAATGGAAAAAAGCTTGAATAACATTCCCGGTGTGTTAGAAAATGGTTTGTTTGTAGACTGTACAGATTTGGTTTTAGTCGGCGAAATCCAAGACGGAAAACCAGTAGTACGCGAAATTTCTAAATAGTCAAAACTGCCCTGGTTTGGTCAAAAACTC
>NZ_JAUBTU010000010.1:0-48048 GCF_036705085.1 Microcoleus sp. B6-A1 | reverse complement strand
TTTGTGGAACAGGCATCTTGCCTGTTCAGGAGAAGGCTGCAAAAACTCTTTGTGGAACAGGCATCTTGCCTGTTCAGCGGAATGCTGCAAAAACTCTTTGTGGAACAGGCATCTTGCCTGTTCAGGAGAAGGCTGCAAAAACTCTTTGTGGAACAGGCATCTTGCCTGTTCAGGAAAATGCTGCAATATGCGATTTACAACCCGCAAAAACACCAAAAACAAGGTTTCTTACCCTATAGCAACCGCCAAGACTCTTAAGAAGTTCTTAATCAGTGAAACCCTTGCGATTGTTCAGTCTTCCTTCTTCCTTCTCCATTCTTCCTGACATCCGTTACATCCGTTACATAATCCGTTGCCGAACTTCCTTCATCTATAGCTTTGACTTTGATTATGATGATGCAATATCGCAGATTCGGTCGCACAGAATTATCCATGCCCGTCTTTTCCTGCGGTGGCATGAGATATCAGTATAAATGGCAAGACGTGCCAGCCAATGAAATTCCCCCAGACAATCAACAAAATCTAGAAGCGACGATTCGCTACTCGGTTGAATGCGGCATCAATCACATAGAAACTGCTCGCGGTTACGGCACTTCCGAGATGCAATTGGGGTTAATTTTGCCGAACTTTCCCCGCGAAAAGTTGATAGTGCAAACGAAAGTTAGCCCCCAACCAAACTCCCAAGAGTTCCGCGAAGAATTTGAAGAATCCTTAGCTTATTTGCAACTGGAATACGTGGATTTACTGTCGCTACATGGCATTAATACATGGGAATTGCTAGAGGAGTCTATTCGTCCGGGCGGCTGCATGGATGTGGCGAGAAAGTTGCAAGCAGAAGGGAAAGTTAAGTTTATTGGTTTCTCAACTCACGGCCCGACGGATGTGATTGTCAAAACAATTGAAACTAATCAATTTGATTATCTTAACTTGCACTGGTACTACATCAATCAAAGTAATTGGCAGGCTATTGAAGCTGCTAAACGTCACGATATGGGCGTTTTTATTATCAGTCCTTCTGACAAAGGCGGTCAACTTTACAGCCCGCCGCAAAAATTGATAGACTTGTGCTATCCGTTGAGTCCGATGGTGTTTAATGATTTGTTTTGTTTGTCGCATCCGCAAGTACATACTTTAAGTTTGGGCGCAGCAAAACCTGAAGATTTTAACGAGCATCTTAAAGCTGTAGAATTGTTAGATAGAGCCGATGAAATTTTGCCTCCGATATTAGAAAAGTTAGAAAAAGCAGCAATTGATAAATTAGGAGAAGATTGGTTTAACACTTGGCACGTCGGTTTACCAACTATCGAAAATACTCCCGGAGGTATTAATATTTATGTGATTCTGTGGCTGTGGAATTTGGCGCAGGCTTACGATACGATCGACTATTGCAAGATGCGCTACAACCTTTTAGGTAATGCCAGTCACTGGTTCCCAGGCCAAAAAGCCGTAGCTTGCGGGGCGGAACGCCATCGCCTCGATGAATTAGACTTGCGCCGCTGCCTAGCCCACAGTCCCCACGCTGCTAAAATTCCCGGTATTCTCCAAGCAGCCGATCGGCTTTTTGGAGGCGAAGCCATCCAGCGTTTGTCCCAAGAATAATCTAAAAAAAAACCCGGTTTCGAGACAGAAACCGGGTTGGTGAACCGGAGCACGTGAGTTAGTTACGCGCATACAATTAGCCTATACTTGAGAAACTCTCATAACCATCCCCCATCCGTCTCATCCATTCGGGCGATACAACTTTTTTTTCAACTCACTCCCATTTTGCTTTAATTTGAGATAAAACAGTTAATAATTCACTTAGGTACTTTTTATGACTCTTAAACGCCGAGATTTCTTGTATTTGCTGACGGCCAGTGTCGGAGCTATTACCGCAGGTGCTTGCCAAGCGTCAGGAAATAATGTATCGCCAGCAAGTCCAATTGCAGAAAGCCCAAAAATAGCCCAAACTCCGGGGCCTTTTACACTGCCACCTCTGCCCTACGAATACAATGCTTTAGAACCGCATATCGATGCGCGGACAATGCAATTTCACCACGACAAACACCACGCCGCTTACATTAAAAACCTCAACGAGGCTATCAGCAAATACCCGCAACTAAAAAACGTGAGTGCGGAAAATATGCTGCGAGACTTGAGTAAAGTGCCGGAAGATATTCGCACGGCTGTTCGCAATAACGGCGGCGCACACTTAAATCACAATATGTATTGGAAAATCATGAGTCCCAATGGTGGTGGCGAACCCACAGGGGCAATTGCCACAGCAATTAAGCAAACTTTCGGCAGTTTTGACGCTTTTAAAGAAAAATTCAATGATGCAGGTACAAAGCGTTTTGGCAGTGGTTGGGTTTGGCTAGTCCGCACAAAAGCCGGCAAACTTGAGATTGCAACTACTCCCAATCAAGACACTCCTTTCATGCAGGGAAATTATCCAATTATGGGCAACGATGTTTGGGAACACGCTTATTATCTCAAGTACCAAAACTTGCGCGGCGACTATTTGAAAGCTTGGTGGAATGTGGTTAACTGGGCGGAAATTAACCAGCGCTACGAAAAGGCGATCGGGTAGTTTTCAATTAGATGAAATACAGGACACGGCCGATGAAATACAGGACACGGCAGTGCCGTGTCCCTACTAGCGCACGGGACGCTCGAACTGCTGTACAACTTTCCGCAAGTAAACACAGTGCCGCGCCCCTTGACTCGTCGGCGTTGTGAATGCTTCGACTGACTCAACTGTGCCGCCCAAATGCTCGATCGCCCTTTGCAACTCCGTCTCTTCCTCCACCGTCCAATTCCCACGGTAAAGTACCGCCAAACCGCCATTTTTTAGCAGAGGCAGCGCGCATTTAGCGCAGAGAGAAGCGGCTCCAACTGCTCTGAGAACGGCTAAATCATAAGCTTGTTTGTGCTGTGGCGCTCTGGCAATTTCATCGGCTCTGCCCAACAAAGTCGCCGCATTTTCTATCCCTAAAGACGGCACAACTGTTTCCAAAAAAGTAATTTTTTTGCGGGTAGAATCGAGCAAAGTAACTGATAGTTGTGGCAGGGCGATCGCGATCGGCAGGCCCGGAAAACCCCCACCTGTCCCGATATCGATCGCTTTCTGCACCGACTCGGCGGACAATTCGGGATTTTCCGCCGAATTATGATTAGCTGGCAGCAGTCTCGCAATTCCCCGCAGAGAATCCCACAAATGTTTTTCCCAAAACTCCATCGGCTCAGTAATTCGAGTTAAATTCAAGGAGCGATTTCCCTCTACAATTAACTCATAAAGCCTCTGAAATTGTTGTTGCTGCGACTCATCCGGCTGCCAATTCAGCGTTTTTTGCCACAACTCGTTCATCTGGGGCAACACAGGCATTGTAATCTGATTCATCTTCTCTTCCCACTCTTTTGTAAGCTCTGCAAATTCTCTGCACTTAAAAATGCTTCATAATGCGATAGACCCGCCCGCACTAACTAATGACTAATGACTAATGACTAATGACTAATGACTAATGACTAATGACTAATGACTAATGACTAATGACTAATGACTAACAAAACTTGTTTCCTTAGCTTCTAATTTAGCCCGATCGACCTCTTGCAAATCCCCGTGGTTTAGAGTCCAAAATTTATCGGCTACACTCAACAAATCGCTAGCATCGTGAGTAACAATCAACAAAGTCCAGTGACTTTTCAACTTACTCAACAAGCTTACCAACTGCCGCCGCATCGACCAATCTAAACCCGCCGTCGGTTCGTCCAAAAGTAGCAAATGCGGCTGCCGAATTAGCTGCACCGCCAGGGCTACCCTCCGCTGTTGTCCGCCGCTCAAAGCGTGGGGGGAAGCGCGCAGCGGCAAATGTCCGAGTCCCACTTCTGCCATTGCTGAGTTAATTTGTTCTTGTCCCAATTCAGGATGCCCCAACCGCAATTCTTCTAAAATTGTGCCTCCGCAAAAATGCCTTTCTGGAAACTGGAAGACTAACCCTCCTAACTGTTGCAAGTGTTCCGGTGTTAATTCCTGTTCCCGCCAACGGATGTCGCCGCTAGTTTTTTCGGCTAAACCTGCTAATATTTCTAATAGCGTACTTTTGCCTGAGCCGCTGCGACCCACAATCAGCCCCATTTGCTGCGATGGCAGTTCTAAGTTAATATTTTTCAGAATAGGATTCGGACAGGCGGTAGGATGATATACTAAGTTTTTTAGATAAAGCATTAACGGCAGTTGTTAGTTGGCAGTTGGCAGTTGGCAGTTGGCAGTTGGCAGTTGTTAACAGTCAACAATCTACATTCAACTATCAGAAAAATAGTTATTGTTGGAGCGGGGAACTTCGGGTTGTGCTATTGATAGTTAAGGCTGTTTTTGGCTGGGGTCGATCGCACACAATTATTTTACATAAATCTTAACAAAAATTTCCTTTTTTTTCAGGAGTGGCGTTTGATTTTTCTGTTTTTTCATGGTATATTTTAATAATGGAAATCTGTCCATCAATATATTACAAGTCACACTTCCATTATTAAAATATACCTCAAGAACCACAAAAAATCAAGCAAATTTCACTCTTTTTTTGGTCGCGGCCCGAAAGTCTGAAAATTTAACTCTCTTGTTTCTAGTTTACAGTATATTACATTGAGAGAATTGACGATGACGAAAAACCCTTTAGCATCGGTGGGCAAGCAAATGTTAAGTTCTAAACAGACAGTGCGGGCGATCGCGAGTGCAGGAGCGATCGCCCTCAGCATCTGCATTAACTCAGCAGTAGCGGGCGATCCCTTTCGCAGCAGCAACCCGCAGGCGATCGGGCCCAACACCGAAACCGCTTTCAAAACAATGTTTCAGCAAGGAAACTACAAACAAGCAAAAACTCAAATTCAACAAGCACTATCAGCCGAACCAAACGAGCCGCTAGCCTATGCAATGGCAGCCTCCCTCTCCTACATCGAAAAAGACTTCAACTCGATGAATTCCTACGCGCAAAAAACCCGCGAAGTCGGAGAAAAATTGGCGAAAACTAATCCATTGCGCGGCAACATTTACACAGCAGCAGGCCACTTTCTAGAAGGGGCGAACATTATAGCAAAAGAAGGAACAGCCAAAGGCGCGCCCCAAGCTTTGAGTAAATTGCGAGTAGTATTTCAATACCTAGATGCCGCCGACAAAATAGCGCCCAACGACCCAGAACTTAACCTGATCAAAGGCTACATGGACTTAATGCTAGCCACAAACCTGCCCTTTTCCAACCCCAACGAAGCCATTCAAAGACTCGAACAAAAAGCCTCTCCCCGCTACTTAGCTTATCGCGGCATGGCAGTAGGCTATCGAGACTTAAAAAAGTACGATCGCGCTTTAGAGTTTGCCAACAAATCCCTAGCAGAAACGCCAAATAATCCCGAAGTTCTCTATCTAAAAGGACAAATCTTGTTTTCCCAATCCCAGGGAAAAGACAGCAACAAAACCTTACTTGAGGAAGCCCGAAAAAACTTGGACGCAGCCTTAGCAAAACCTGACCAACTGCCGCGTAGTTTAGTAGCCGAAATCTTCTTTCAGCAGTGCAGAACCCGTAACCGTATCGACAGCAAATCTCGCGCCTGCGACCCCATGCGCGATAAAATTAGAGATGCAGATGGAGTCTGGGGGCCGGCGGCCTTACCACCACTATAAAAAGAGTCAGAGGCAAAGTCAGAAGTCAGGAGTCAGGAGGAAAATTTTTCCTGTCTCCCTCTGTCCCACTTTTCCTCTCTCCTGCAATCCAATTCCTGCAATTTTATTCCCTTTCTTTGAGAAAATTGATGCAAGTAGAGTTTCGCGAGTTTAACCCCTTTGACCTCTGGATTTGGCTGAAGTTCAGCAACGTACCTTCAAACGGTGAAAAACAGTATGTTGAAGAAGTGTTTGACTCTTGGTTTTTCTTGGGAAAACTTGGAGGATTTAATGCGGAAAATTTGCAAGTTCAAGATGAAGGCTTAGACATCAGTGATATGAATTACGATGTTAATCTAGCCGACCAAAGCATGATGGCTTTGATGCACAATATGGGAGAAATGGAGTATCAAGGTTCTTGGGCTCGTTGCTGGTTTGATTTGGGTACTAGCGATGCAATTGGACTCGATGTTTTGATTAATGTTTTCCAGCAACTCAGCAAAGAATTCGTAACGATTGAAAAACTAATTATCGGGGGTGAAAATATAGACTGGCCAATTGAAAATAGGAGGAGCAGAGAGGGTTTTGCCGCCGATAATTAAACGTTGGCACGACACGGATGACACGGATACACGGATAATATAGTCCTGGACGCACGGGTAATCAGAAACCGGGTTTTTTTCCTTGAATACTTTGTTACAACGCTTGAAGGGCAAAAAACCCGGTTTCTTTGGTTTTGATGCGTAATGACTAATGACTGATGACTGATGGCTATATTATGCAAGGTAAAATTCGCGTAATTGTTTTAGGATTAATTCGATCGGGCGATCGCATCTTCGTGTCAGAATGCGAAGATCCGGTCAAACAAGACACATTTTACCGAGCTCTGGGCGGTGGCGTAGAATTCGGAGAGCACAGCATCGACGCTTTGCAAAGAGAGTTTCAAGAAGAAATTCAAGCCGAGTTAACAAATATCAAATATTTGGCTTGTTTAGAAAACTTCTTTGTTTATAATGGCAAAGCCGGACACGAATTAATACAACTATACCAGTGCGATTTTGTTGATTCCAAATTTTATGAATTGGAGAGTCTGGATTTTGCAGACGGAGATGGGGAACATACTGCATTTTGGATACCGATCGATCGCTTTCGATCGGGCGAATTGCGCCTAGTTCCCGACAAATTTATCGACTACTGTGAAGGCTAATAACTCAACCCATACCAAAAAACAAATACCTGATATCGAGAAATTAAACCTAAAATATTGGCCGTCGGGGCTGGTTTCACCTGCAATATTGGCGATAACTAACAGGATGAATAAACCCGCCCCTTCCTTCCGCCCCCCGCATTACCCGGATCTACCTTACACTAGGCAGAGTCCGCAACAGCTCATAGAGCAAAGAGTTGATAAAACCGAGGGCTATAGCACCCAGCAAAGCACTCCAAATTCCCCACCGCAAGCGAAATCCATCCACTAGCCAAGCCGCCAATCCAAAGATAATCGCGTTGATAACAATTATCCACAAACCAAAAGTTACCAACAGCAATGGAAAACCCAAAACCACAAAAAGCGGCCGTACCAAAGCATTCAGCAATCCAAAAACCGCCGCCGAAATCATCGCTTTTCCAAAAGTGTCAATATCCACCCCGATGGGCAACTTGGAAATGATAAAAAAGCTCACCGAAGTAACCAGCCAAGCAATTATCAGCGAAATGATATCCATGTGCCAATCTCCTTAAAAAAGCTAAACATTAAATCGGAACAACAGCACATCCCCCTCTTGTACAACATACTCTTTTCCTTCACTGCGAACTAAGCCTTTTTCCTTAGCCGCATTCATCGCGCCCGTAGCAACCAAATCTTCATATGCTACAGTTTCGGCCCGGATGAAACCCCGTTCAAAATCAGAGTGAATCACTCCTGCAGCTTGCGGTGCTAACATTCCCGCGATAATCGTCCAAGCGCGAGTTTCCTTCGGGCCACTAGTAAAATAAGTCCGCAAACCCAATAATTCGTAAGTAGCTCGAATCAGAGATTTTAAGCCACCTTCTTTGACCCCCAGAGATTCTAGGAAATCCGTTCGTTCTTCCTCGGATAACTCCACCAATTCTGACTCAACTTGTGCCGAAACTATGACAACCTTAGCATTTTCGGCTTCTGCTACTTCCCGCACTTGTTCGACAAAGCTATTTCCTGTTGCTAAATCGTCATCAGATACGTTAGCCGCATAGATAATTGGTTTGTTGGTCAGTAATTCCAAACCTTTAACTAATTCAGCTTCTTCATCTGTGAAATTGTACTGCCGCGCCGGTTTCCCCGCATTCAAAACAGCGACCAATTTTTCGAGCACGTCCACTTCTGCCTGAGCTTCCTTATTGTTGCGGGCAAGCTTGCGAGTGCGATCGAGCCTGCGTTCAATTTGAGCTAAATCTGCTAGAATTAATTCGAGATTGATAATCTCAATATCTCGGATCGGATCGACAGAACCCGCAACGTGAATGATATCATCATTCTCAAAACAGCGGACAACGTGGACGATCGCATCCACAGCCCGAATGTGAGACAAAAACTGATTTCCCAGTCCTTCTCCCTGACTCGCCCCCTTTACTAAACCCGCAATATCCACAAATTCCATCCGCGTCGGCACAGTTTGCGCGGAATTGCAAATATTGCTCAGCACCTTCAACCGTTCGTCTGGCACTGCCACGATACCCGTATTTGGCTCGATCGTACAAAAAGGAAAATTAGCAGCAGTCGCCTTGGCATTAGCAACCAGAGCATTAAACAAGGTAGATTTGCCAACATTAGGCAGTCCGACAATTCCGGCGGTAAGCATAGCTATTTAGAAACATATCACTGTATCAAAATATCATAAGGAATAGCAATATATCTGACTTGTGCCTTCTAACTTCTAGAGCTAAGCTTGAATAAATATACAACTTGAGGTAGATGGCTCAATGGTTAACCAGTGGTTAAGCAAAGTAACGATGGCTGCGGGGCTGTCGCTGCCTCTGTTAGCGCTCACAGCAGCTAGCGTTTTCGCTCAGACGGTCACAATTTCGGTGATTAACAACAGCGGCAAGACGATGACAGCCGTCTATATGTCTCCTCCCGATAAGGAGGCTTGGGGAAAAAACGAGTTGCCGGCCCCGATTGCCGATCGGGAAAAGGCAGATTTTGAGTGGGATCGAGCTGACTACGAGGGTTCGGATGCGGGCTGTGTTTTTGATGTCATGGCCGAATACGAGGACGGCAAATGGACTGCTTTGGGTGCTGTTGACCTTTGTAAAGAGACTGCGCTCAACTTCAAGTAATCGATAATCTACGCAAAAACCGAGTTTTTTCAAGTCTGATATTCATCAAAAAGATTGGGGACTTTGGAGAAAGCCGGTTTTTGCGATCGACCTCACAAACAATCTTAAATTTCGCGATCGACTAAAACATAATTTAAACAGGTTCAGGGATTGTCTGAGGAATAGGTTCCGGCACTGTTTGAGGAATCGGAGAGGGTACAGTTTCCGGCACCGGTTCGGGAATTGGCTGCGGAATTGGCGCAGGTACGGGTTCCGGTACGAAGCCGGGAATCGGTTCGGGTACGGGGCCAGGCACTGGTGGCGATGCGGGTATAGTCGGCAGCCCCGGTTCGGTGCTGGGAATCTGCGGGCCTGGAAATGGACTAGGGTTGGGAAAAATCACGGCAATTCTATTAATAACTCGATACAATCAGCGTATATAAAAAACTAAAAATACGACATCTATCTAAATAGTGAAAATTTATTAAAATTGATATTTTGTACCATTTTAAATCAGCTTTTTGGAGTAGATGAAAACAACCGGGTTTATCTGTATTTGATTTTTTATGCTGGCGGAAAGCAATTTGGTCACAGCCCCCCGGTACAGGCCGTAGACCCTTGAAAAAAGCGTAGCGTACTCATCACCTGCGATCGCTACAGCCCGTGGGAGCAATTCTTTAATCTAAAATATCAAGTCTAAAATCGCGGAATCCATCGCCCTCCGAAAAGCCTTGCCAGCCTGTAGTTGTGGACGACACCTAGCCAAAAGTACAGGTTATTTCCCGTACTTTTGACCAGTTGGGAGCTGGCCTTTTGGCTAATTTAAGACTCAACTAAAAGCTAGGAAGTTTTTAGGGATGATTCTCTTACGATTGAAGCTAGCATCTTACCAGTCCACGAGGTAAAGAATGAACACCCTAGAATATACATTGCGTTTTAAAGACAATTCGGTGCTGAAAGCTCGCCCACTCGACACATCACTATTATCTCCCGATCAAATCCTCAACTACAAAGCCGGAGAGGAAATTTTTATCAGTGCGTACACCCCTAATTTGCAAGGTAAGTATATTCGGGTTTTCCTGGATGAATTTGATATTCGTTCACCAGAAACAGCCCCAAAACAATATTACTGTTTTGGCGATGATGTTGAAATCTCCTTAACGGCTGTTCCGCGAGGTGAGTCAGTTGCTCAACATTACCCGCCGGTACTGCCGCCGAAAGTTGATTTAAAAGTTCCTTACCACTCTCAGCTCAATAATTTAAAACGTCCTTCTGGGGCTTGTAATGTCACTTGCATAGCAATGGTTCTCAAGTATTATGAGGTGGATTCTCGAACGCAAGAAGATATTAAAAACGACGTACAGCTTGAAGATGTGCTGTTCCGAAAAACAGAAGAGTGGGATGAAAAGGAGGGTTATCCTCTCGCAGACGGCACTTGTACGCGACACATCCCCAGTTATCTTCAGCGGCTTCTTCGGGAGTGGGGTCAAAAATATGGCAATGGAAAACTTCAGAATACTTACTTCAAAAATGTCACTTCTGAACAGGAAATAAAACAGCATTTAGCCAAAGGTAATCCTGTTGTCATTCACGGTTATTTTACAAATGGTCATATCATTGTAATCAAAGGTTATGACGATGCAGAGGGGGTTTGGATCTGCAACGATCCCTATGGCAAATGGCTAGGTTATCAGGGTGGATATGACAATAACGCGAGCGGTGGAGATGTTCGCTACACTTATTCCGACCTTCGAGCTGTTTGGGATGTGGGTGGCGAGAGTTGGTGTCATTTTCCCGTTCCCTAAGTAAGCATTGATATTTGTAGGGTCGGGTCTCCTAGATTGATAGCATCACAACGATCGCTCTTCTCAACCCGCCCTTTCTTTCACCTTGTAGTCTGTCACAACAACTTCCCTAAAGTTATGACCCAAATTGATGAAGTAGCGCAAAAATTGTTAGACCTTGATGAAGATACTCTCAAGGCACAGCTTGGGATTAGGGTTCAAGAAATAGGGCAAGATACAACCGCACGATCTGCTTCTATTGAGAGTCTGGAAGAGGATTTAAACGCAACTCCCAGAGGTTTTAGTTCAGATAGTCTTGCTTTGAAATTTGGCGGCCAATTCTTCAATAAATTCAATATCAAATCCTATGAGTTGATGTGCGGCGAACTGTTAGACCCAGAACTGATAGGCAAAATTCAGGCAAGCTACAAAGAAAACTCTGAGAAAGCAGCGGCATTTTTAGCTCCGGCTTTAGTAAGTCAACTCAATTTACCTTTTTCGATCGCCATGATTGTTGCGGTATTGATTATCAAAACACTGGTTTCGGCAACTTCTACAGTTGCCGAAACCACATCGGAAACGGTCTGCGAAATTTGGAAAGAAAATCTGCCTGAAGAGACAGATACATTTAACGGCAAAGAATCGCCAGCAGCAAACAGTGTTGCACAACAGCCAGTGAATTAATTATATAGCTTATGCTTCACGGTTGAATTGAAACAGAAAATCCAAAAAGTAAGGAGAAATTACGATGGAACGGGTGCTCGAAATCTTCTCTGATGGGAGTATTTATGAAATGGAAGGCGAGGTGGCAACAAAGGCGATCGCCACCGAAGGACAAGTGAAATTGCTCTCAAAAGCTTTGCTATTCACATTAGCTAAAACATTTACCATTGCTCCTCCCGATAAAGTTCCTCCTCAAGTTATGGAAATAGGAGTGCGGGGAGGGATGACGATCAATCAAGACGGGGTGAATTTGATTAAATCCTTTGAGGGAATGGAGTTAGAAGCCTATCTTGATGCTGTTGACGTTTGGACAATTGGATACGGACATACCCAAGGCGTATATGAGGGTATGACAATTACGGAAGCACAGGCGGAAGAATTGCTGAGAAAAGATTTAGCGGAATTTGAAGGGTATGTGTCTGAGGCTGTGCAAGTTTCTATCAATGAAAATCAATTTTCAGCTTTAGTGTCTTTTACGTTTAATCTGGGACCTGAAAATCTTTTTGATTCAACTCTTTTAAAGCTTTTAAACCAAGGAGACTTTCAGGGAGCGGGCGATCAATTCCCGCGATGGAATAAAGCAGGGAGTCAAGAATTAGAAGGATTGACACGGAGGCGGAAGGCTGAAAGAGCTTTGTTTTTAGGGGAAGATTGGACAGTTTTTTGAGCTTCTACGGTGTCGCCTAATGTTCTTAAGTAATCTTCAGAGCTTAAACTCCCCGAAAGAATAGGAGAAAAATATGACTGACGCATCTACTTTAATCGGATCTAATTTTCACGCCTTACTAATCGGCATAGACTGCTACCTGCCTAACAAATTACCTGAAGGAGCTTCCTACAAAAACCTTAATGGATGCGTGCGTGACATTAATCATGTAGCAGCGTTCTTAAAAAATATCCTGAAACTGCCTGAATCGCAGATTATGAAGCTAACGGCTTCTAATGCTGAGGGTTTGAATGAGCCATCAGAATCAAAAGACCTGTGGCCAACTTATGAAAATATTGTAGGGAAGTTTAACGAACTGATCGAAAAAGCCCAACCGCAAGACCAAGTTTACATTCACTATTCCGGTCACGGAGGTCGTGCAGCCACAATTTTTCCAGAAATTAAGGGAGAAAAAGGGATTGATGAGGGACTCGTTCCGGTTGATATTGGCAACTCCAACGCCCGCTATTTGCGCGATTTGGAGATAGCAGCATTCTTGCAAAAAATGGCAGATAAGCAGTTAGTTGTTACGCTTGTGCTGGATAGCTGCCATTCAGGAGGCTCGACGCGATCGGGTGATTCTGATTTTCGCGGTGCAGATATGAACACGGTTGACACAACACCGCGACCAATAGAAAGTTTAGTGACATCAAGTTTGGAATTGGCAGAAATTTGGGAAGCTTTAACAGAGGGAAAACGCGCTGCAACTATTGAGAGTATGCTTCCTGAAATAAAAGGCTGTACTGTGTTAGCCGCTTGTCGCCCTAATGAGTTTGCTTTCGAGTACGCTTTTAATGGCAAAGAGAAAAACGGAGCCCTGACTTACTGGCTACTGGATTCGCTGCAAAATCCTAGTCCTAACTTAACTTATAAGGCACTCTACGATCGCCTCAACGCGAAAATCCACAGCCAGTTTTCGCAACAAACACCGATGCTTTTCGGAGAGGGGAAGCGGAAAGTTTTTGGCAGGGATTTCGGTTCATACCAGTATGCTGTGACTGTGATGCAGGTTGATACAACTAAAAATCCAGTGCGAATCCGGTTGAATGCTGGTCAGGCGCAAGGTTTAGAGGAAGGCGGAAAGTTTGCAATCTACCAGTTAGGAGCAAAAGACTTTACTCAGGAGGATAAACAATTAGCGATCGCTGAAATTGTTGATGTGGGTGCAACAGACGCTTGGGCTGAAATTACTCAGACTTTGCGCCAAGGAGAAATCGAGCAAGGCGCTCAAGCCGTTATGCTGTCAGCACCTGTCGATTTAGTTCGCAAAGTTCGCTTGATTTACTGTACAGAAGAGAATACAAACACTGAAAATTTGCCTCCCAAAGAAATAGATCAAAAAGTAGCTTTGCAAGGAATTGAGAGTGCCTTGGCGGGAAATGGCTGGGTGAGATTAGTTTCGGATAATGAAGTTGCTGACTACCAAATTGCGATTAACAAAAACGGCGAATACGAGATTGGCGATCCGTCAAGAACACCCATTCCCAATTTACGACCACCGCTGAAAGTTTGCGAACCGGATGCAGCCGCTCAGGTGGTGAAGCGTTTAGTACATATTACCAAGTATAAATCTACTGAGGAACTTGACAATTTTGGTACCCCTTTAGCTTCTAAGTTGGTAGTTGAGTTAGTTGGCAAGCAAGCCAATTATAAACGGGGACGGCGACCCTCTCTCCAACCCTTTGACGAGCCGCTTAATCCAACTGTAAAATCTGGAGAAACCGTCTTTTTGCGAATCAAAAATGATTCTCCTCAAGCTCTCAACATTATTGTCTTGGTCTTGAATTCAGATTGGTCGATTAGCCAACAAAATATTTGGGACTCTAACGAAGATTTTGCCCTGTTCGATGCGGGGCATGAAGAGCCGACTCCAACTCCTTTTACACTCACTCTTCCAGAGGGATATACGGAAGAAACCAATATCTTTAAAGTTTTTGCAACTGTAGGTGAAGCAAACTTCCGGTGGCTGGAATTACCAGCACTTGACCAACAGATTCCGCCCAGCGGTGCCAGAGGACTTAAAGCACCTAGAAATGAGTTAGAAGAAATTTTAGCTGCTGTGGGTGCTGACGAGCAACTTTTTAATAGAAAAAAAGCTGAAGTCGTTGTTGCTCCTAATCGAGGTTGGACGACAAAACAGGTAGCGGTTAAGGTGATAGCAAATTAATCAATCCATTGGCAGCGATCGCATTAATTTTGAAGGCAAGTAGAATTTTAGTCAATTAAACAAGGGGTGGGTAAAATGGCAAACTTCCAGCGTAACTGGGCAGTTGTTATTGGAATCAATGATTACCAGAATCAAGTTCCCAAACTAAAAACAGCTAAAAATGACGCCGAAAAACTGGCAGATATATTAGCTGAGTCGCACAAGTATGAGGTAATTTTAATTACTGATGATACCGATTGCAAACCCAATCTTGAGAGCTTATTAAATCTGCTGACAAAGCAACTGCCGGAAAAAATTAATAAAGACGATCGCTTGCTTTTCTATTTTGCCGGACATGGGATTGCGAAGGAGAGCGATCGCGGCCCTGCTGGTTTCCTTGTCCCACAGGATGCCGATGTCAAAAATAATGCGAATTTGCTGCCGATGCAAACGCTACACGATCGCTTAGCCGCACTCAAATGTCGCCATTTACTCGTGATTCTGGACTGCTGTTTTGCCGGAACATTCCGCTGGTCAAGTACCCGAAAAGTAACAGTCATTCCACGCAAAATTCACCAAGAACATTACGATCGTTTTATTAATTCTCCTGCTTGGCAAGCGATTACTTCAGCAGCACACAATCAAGAAGCTTACGACATTAATCCTAACAGTATTAATCCTAACAATAGAGAACTATTAGCAGGAAAAAATCATTCGCCTTTTGCTGAAGCCTTGTTTAAAGCTTTACAGGGTGAGGCGGATATTATGCCTCCTGCTGAAAAAAATAAACCCGCAGGAGACGGAGTAGTTACAGCTACAGAACTTTCTCAATACCTGCAATATCAGGTAGCAGAAATTGCGGGCGATCACCAAACTACCCAATTGTGGCCTCTACCGAAGCACAACCGAGGCGAGTACATCTTTTTACATCCGGATCGCCCCCCGAATTTAAAATCTGCACCGGAACTAAATAAAGATAACAATCCCTATCGGGGGTTAGAGTCTTTTGAAGAAAAGCACGCTCAGTTTTTCTTTGGGAGGCAAGAATTAATTAAAAAACTAGAAGCTCGAATTTCTCAGCCACAGCAACCGCTGACTGTAGTTTTAGGGGTATCTGGAGCGGGCAAATCAAGCCTCGTCAAAGCTGGCTTAATTCCTTGCTTGAAACACCTTTCAGAACAAGAAGTCTCTCAAAATATTCTCGATAGTGCTTGCAATTTAACAAACGTTATTATAGCGATAATTCGTTCGCTTCCTAAATTTCCTCTTGATTTTTGGGCTTTCACCTATATCCATCATTGGCATATCCTCACGCCAATGCGTCCAGGAGAGTCTCCGTTTACTGCTTTAGCAAGGACTATTTTCCCCATCAGTGATTTTCCGATCGACAACGAACTTAAAACTGTTGAGTTTTTACGGGAAGTCCTACAGCAAGAAATTGAAAAGTTAGATAGAGAAATAAATGAATTTGACGAATCCGGGCAACAAAATGAGGAATTTAAGCGATTGGATCGAGACAGAGAAAAGTTAGAAGGATTTGTCCGTGAATGGAATAACAACCCCAGAAAATTATTTGCCGATAGCTTCGAGGAACTTGACGCTCTGTGTCAACAAGAGGAGCAGAAGGAACAATTAAGACAGGTATGCTTGGACGGTCTTAAGAGATTCAGCCAAAGTTTAAATTCCGAAGAATTTGTCAAGATTGTAGAGGAATGGAGCAGAAATCATCCTGACATCAAGCTGTTATTGGTTATCGATCAGTTTGAAGAGCTAATTACTCTGAGTCGGGACGAGGAGCAAGACAAAAAGAATAATAAACAACCAGAGTGGCAGCAGTTTTTGAAGTTTCTGGAAGAGGTAATAGCAGCTAATTTAAAACAGTTGCGGATTGTCGTCACTTTGCGATCGGATTTTGAGCCAAGATTTCTCAATTCTGATGTTTTGAAGTCGCAGTGGGCAAAAGCTCGCTTTCCGGTACGAGCGATGCGAGCGGATGAGTTGCGACAGGCGATCGAACGCCCCGCAGCAGAGATGGCTTTGTACTTTGAACCGGCTAATCTGGTTGATCGGCTGATTGAGGAAGTCGGACAAATGCCTGGTGCATTGCCGTTGCTATCTTTCACGCTCAGTGAATTTTACATCAAGCTTTATGAAAAGTGGGTGAAAGATGGAAGTAGCGATCGGGCCCTGAGAATTGATGCGGACTTTGAGAAGGAAGGAGGGGTTGCAGGCTCTCTAACGCGCAGAGCCAATCAGGAATATAACGAATTGCCGGACGATGCTCACAGAGCTACGATGCGTCGGGTAATGCTGCGAATGGTTACACTTGAAGGCGGAGAACCAGTAAGGCGACGGGTGTCATTGTCGGAATTGGTTTACGCCAACAAACAAGAGCCAAATCAGCCAGACAAGGAAGAAAATCAGCGAGTCGAAGTAGTCCTGGAATGTCTTCATAACACTCGTCTCGTTGTCAGCGGGCAAGAGACGGGAGAACCTTATATAGAGCCTGCCCATGATTTTTTGGTCAAAGGGTGGGATAAATTACAAAAGTGGCTAGAAAAGGAACAGGAAAATTTGCTCTTGCAACGCCGTTTGACAACCGTTGCTTTTGAGTGGAAAAAAAAGGAGCAGGCATCAAGCGTGTTAGGAAAAGCTGAACCTTTTTTGACAAGTTTAGACAAAAAAATTGATTCGACCGAAGAATGGTTGAAACAAATCAAAGATCGGGAGGTACAACAAGTTATACAAAAGAGACAAGTCCAATTGCAACAGGCAAGTACGAAATGGAAAAGCAATGAAAAAATATCAATTTTTTTAACAAAAGCAGAACCTGTGTTTGAATTTTTAAACAAGATATTCGGCTTTCCTGAAAACTGGCCGACAAAAATCAAACCGCAAAATTCTCAAGAACGTCAGCGAGAGAAGAAGGTACAGTTTCTTTGGAATGGGAATCCCTATCTTGATGTTTTAAGAAAAACACTTAAATCTAGCGACTACTGGTTTAACCAAGTAGAAGCTGAATTTGTACAGCAAAGTATTTGGCAAAGACGCAGAAATGTTAATCTGCGTTGGGGAATTGCAACTGGGGTAATCATTTTATCAAGTGGGTTAACTGTTTGGGCTTTAATTGGCCAGAAACAAGCACTAATAGAACACATGAGCGCTAATCAAAATTCCACCGAGAATGAGTTAGGCACAAATCAACCGATACTAGAGGCTTTAATAAGTAGTTTACGGGCAGGAAAGCCTTTGAAACATTGGCTCCTGCATACATCTATTCTCCCGCCCCACGCAGATCGGCAGCAGCAAATTCAAGTTATAACTACCTTAAGAAAAGCAGTTTCTCAAGTTAGAGAGCTCTATCGCTGGCAACTACCTCAAGGTGAGGTACTAGATATATTTTTTAGCCAGGATGGTCAAATATTCGTAGCTATTCAAAAAGATAAAAATGATATTTGCGTATGGGATTCACAGACTAAAGCGTGTAATCCCTTACCAAGACAAGACTTAATTGTAGTGGCAAAGTTTAGCCCTAACGGTAAGATACTGGCTATCTTAAGCCAAAATCAAACAGGTAAAGATAGAACTGTCCGGTTGTGGAACTTGGGAAGCAAGCAGTTTGAGTACGAATTACACGGACTGCAAGGCTCGGCATCACTTGAGGATCAGCGTCGATCCGCAAAAATTAGTTTTAGCCATGATGGTAAGCGATTGGCTATTGAAGTTGCCAAGAATGAGGATGCTTCAGAGAGGTTCGGCTATTTGTGGTGGAACTTAGAAAGCAAGAAGCCATATCTGTTACCAAACTCTCACCTTCTTGGTATGAGTTTTAAGTCGAATGACAATCTATTAATAGCTACGTTGAATGACACAAATAAGAGTCCGTATGTCGCAGTGCTTAACTGGCCATCTGGACAAGTGAGCCGTATTTCACCAATGGCTAAAATACCGGATGAAATCTATAATGCTAATTTTAGTGCTAATGGCACAAAAGTAACTTTTGTAAGTTCAGCCGGCGATTTTTCTAGCAGCGAAATGTGGGTCTGGGATTTGAATAAGAACCAATGGGTAAACGTAGAGGCTCAAGATCTAAATCAAGTCCATACATCGAGATTTAGCGCCGATGGAAAGCTATTAGTAGCTATCAACCAAGATCGTTCTGTTTATTTGTATAAACATTTGTCAGTTTCAGATAGTGTTGGTGCTAATATTTTAGGTAAATTCAATTTGCCTCAAGGCGCACTTGAGAATATGATGTTTAGCCCGGACGGCAAGCAATTCATTACTCAAGGCGATGATGGCATCCTGCGCTTATGGGATGTCGATCTGCCCTATCCCAAAACTGAACCTAAATTCTCTTTAGAGGGAATTGAAAGTATCAGTTTTAACCCAAATGGTCAAACAATTGCTACCATAGCCACAGATACCCAAGGAACTGTTCGCTTGTGGAATTTAGTGGGCAACCAGTTACAGGAATTTCCTAAAGTTTCAGGCAAGATTGCAAGCTTGAGCTTTAGCCCTAACGGCAAGCAGCTAGTTACTGGAGGAGAAAACGGCTTTGTTCAGTTTTGGGACTTGCACGGCAACATTTTGAAGGAATTTAAAGCTTATCCAAGTAATCCAGTAAAGATTATCGGTTGGGCACAGAATGGTCAGAGTATTGCTACTATCAAAATTGATGAATACAATAAAGACACAATAGTTCACCTGTGGAGTTTGAATGGTCAGAAATTAGACGAGTTTACAGTGCCATTTAACGAGCCGAGTGTCGGTAGCATTCATTTTCAATCTAATGGTACATTAAAAGCAATTTATACACATGGCGGTGGTGATATTGTTTTGTGGGATAGTTCGGGAAAATCAACTACTTTAAATACAAAAAATATAGAAGATACCTTTCTACGTACCAGTATCAATTTCAATGCCGATGGTAGCTTATTTGCTACCGCTTTAGGAAGCGATGTAGCCATCTGGGACTTACAGGGCGAACAGTTGATGAAATTTGAAGGATATATAGATAGGATAAAAAGTGTCAGTTTTAGTGCTGATGACAGTAAATTGGCTGTTGTTGGTGAGGATGGTAAAGTTCAGTTGTGGCAGCTAGGAGGATTAGATGAATTACTCCAACGGGGTTGTGAACGAGCGCGTAAATATCTAGCTACCCTTGACGAAAAGAATAGCGATCGCAACCTCTGTGATGGTATCGGTAATTCTCAGCGGTAGATATGAGTTGTTAGAGTGCGATCGCCTCTATAAGAAGTAAGCGGTGGTATCAAAAAAGGTCGATCGCCCTCCAAGACGCGATCGGGCGATCGGGCGGAGTAAAAAAAGCAGCCGATATTATCGAACAGGTTGTATTGACTCGAAAGCCGGTCTTGGCTGAAAAATAGCCGCAGACTGTGGTACGATTTTGTGCTTTAACTGAAACCACAGCCCCTAGACAAACCATAAGTAAAGCAGTAGCCAGAATTTTCAACTGTTTGAGTATCATACTTAAGCAGTCCATATTAAGTCATTTTAGAGAAGTTTGAAATTGAGACGGTGTTGCTTGTGGGCGATTGCAAGGAAAAAGGCAGCCGTCGATGCGATCGCGGAATTGCCCGCAATGGTTTCAGCAATTAATAACGTCCAGTGAAACCTCGGCGGTTGCTATAATTCCAAATAATCAAATCAAGATTAAGCGTGTCACCAGCAAACTCTCAACAACAAACGCCTCTATTAGATGCCTTGCGCGATCGCACAAATCATCCGCACGCCCCATTCTACGCCCCCGGACATAAACGCGGACAAGGAATCTCTCAACCCCTAATTGACTTATTCGGTGCGGCAGTATTTAGATCGGATTTACCGGAATTGCCGGAGTTAGACAATCTCTTTAACCCAGAAGGTGCAATTGCCGAAGCTCAAGACTTAGCCGCCGAAGCATTTGGAGCCCAATCAACTCGGTTTTTGGCCAACGGTTCGACTTGCGGAATAATCGCCGCCATTTTAGCAACTTGCGGCCCAGGAGATAAAATTATCCTACCTCGAAATATCCACTCATCGGCAATTTCTGGTTTAATTTTATCCGGCGCAATTCCAATTTTCGTCAATCCAGAGTACAACCCGGATTGGGATATTGCCAACAGCATCACCCCAGAAGCCACAGCCGCCGCATTAGAACAACATCCCGACGCCAAAGCAGTAATGATAGTTTACCCAACCTATCACGGCGTCTGCGGGGATTTGCGGGCGATCGCCCAAATTACCCATCAATACAACATACCGTTATTAGTAGACGAAGCCCACGGCGCGCACTTTAACTTTCATCCAAACTTGCCAGAAACGGCACTATCAGCCGGTGCCGATTTAACAGTACAATCAATCCACAAAACCCTCGGTGCAATGACACAAGCATCGATGCTGCACGTCAAGGGCGATCGGATAGATATCCAAAAAATAAATAAAGCATTGCAGCTAGTACAATCTACCAGTCCGAGTTACATACTATTAGCATCCCTAGACGCAGCCCGCCAACAAATCGCACTCCACGGCAAAGAGTTAATGGCGCCAACTTTACAGCTAGCAGAAAAAGCGCGATCGCGCATCAGTCAAATTCCCGGCTTATCAGTTTTAGAACCCTTAAATACACCCGGTTTTGCAGCATTAGACCGCACTAGGCTAACAGTAAAAGTATCAGATTTAGGAATCACAGGATTTGCCGCCGATGAAATTTTGCACTCTCAACTCGGCGTCACCGCAGAATTACCAATGCCCAAACATTTAACATTTATTATCACCTTGGGAAATACACAATCAGATATTGACAATCTAGTTAAAGCTTGTACTCTTTTAGAAGGAAGAAGGAAGAATGAAGAAGGAAGTTCGGCAACGGATTCTGTAACGGATGTAAAGGATAGAAGGAAGAAGGAAGAAGTCCGAAAGAAGAAGTCCGAGAGAAGAAGTCCGATGTCCGATGGAAGATTGGCCCACTCTCCCACTCTGCCACTCTCCCCCTCTCCCCCTCTCCTTTCCCCCCGTGAGGCTTTCTTTTTTCCAGCGGAAACAGTACCCGCAGACAAAGCAGTCGATCGCCTGTGCGCCGAACTCATCTGTCCCTATCCCCCAGGAATACCAGTCCTGATGCCCGGTGAAATCATTACCCCAGCAGCCGTTGACTACCTGCAACAAATCCTTGCCGCCGGCGGAAAAATCACAGGTTGCAGCGATCCCTGCCTCCAAACTCTCAAGGTTGTGCGACAGTAAATATTAAGGCTTCGGGGAAATTGGGAGAATTTCTACTTCTTCCGCGAGTTCCAACTTCGGTCTTGCTTCAATCAAAAATCAAAAATCAAAAATATAACTATGCTTTGGCCCTACGTCACTCCAGGCATCCCGGATGACTTATTTGAACGTTTACCGGGAATTCCCATGAGTAAGCGAGAAGTCCGACTGCTATTAATCTCCCACCTGCGGCTGCAAGCAGATTCAGTGGTGTGGGACATCGGTGCAGGTACTGGTACGATCGCCGTAGAAACAGGTTTGCTGTGTCCTAAAGGTCGGATTATCGCCGTTGAAAGGGACGAAGAAGTAGCAAGCTTGATTCGCAGAAATTGCGATCGATTCGAGCTCAACAACGTAGAAGTCATAGAAGGCAGTGCCCCGGAATGCCTGGAAAGCCTGCCCCAACCCCCCCACCGAGTCTGCATCGAAGGAGGTCGCCCCATTAAAGCCATTCTCCAAGAAGTCTGGCGTTACTTGCAACCCCACGGTAGAGTTGTTGCCACAGCATCGAATTTAGAGAATCTTTACGCCCTTTCCGAAGGTTTCGCCGAGTTACAAGTCCGCAACATTGAAGTAGTCCAGTCCGCCGTCAACCGCTTGGAGACTCGCGGCCTGAGTCAAACCTTTGCCGCCGTCAATCCCATATTTATTCTCAGCGGCGAAAAGCTGGATTAGAAGTTAGTTGACAGTTGGCAGTTGGCAGTTGACAGTTGACAGTTGACAGTTGACAGTTGACAGTTAACTTTAACCTGGTTCCTCGGCACAGCCTGGGAATACATACCCCATGCCCCATGCCCTATGCCCTATGCCAATTCCTAAATGTAATTCTTAATCTTTTTTAAGTTCACTTAACCTTCATACTTAAGAATAGGGGCCACCATAGCTGGATTGACCCCCTGAGTTGAGATTTTGGATCATCGCCAGTTGGGTATTGGGCTTGGCTGTGTAAGGGAGGAAACGGTACCCTAACAATCCTTGCATCCTTGCATCCTTGCATCCTTGCATCCTTGCGTCGAATGACACGCCCAAAAACGGATACAAGCCGCCGACAATCGTCGTGGGCTACCCAAAATTTTAGACCCTAGTTCAATCTCCCAGATTCATCTGTGGAGTAAATCTAGAATCTAAAATCTAAAATCTAAAATCCAAAATCGAATGATCCGCCGCCGTCTGCAAGAGAAATTCATTTTATGCCTTGGTCTCGTATCCTGAGTGGAATAGTTGCGATCGCCCTTGCTTTGGGAATGATTATTATGGGCGGATGGTACTTCACCGTCGGCTTTGGGGTCATCGTCTACCTAGGGCAATTGGAATATTTTCAATTAGCCAGGGCTAAAGGTATTGCACCCGCTGCCAAAACTACCTTAGCCGTCAGTCAAGGGCTATTAATTACTGCCGCCCTAGCACCGGAGCTCGTAGATGCCATGTTCCCCTTAGCGGGAACCTTAATTTGTTTCTACCTGTTATTCCAACCTAAATTATCGACGATCGCCGATATTGCCTCCTCAGTTTTAGGATTGTTCTACGGCGGTTATTTGCCCAGCTATTGGGTACGGCTGCGAGTCGGCCTCGACCCAGGCAATCTTGCTACAACCCAACTTTCGCAAGCAGTAGCAAGCAATTTGCCCGTTAACATTTCCTCGCCGCCGTCTTGGACAACTTCCAGCCATGTATCTTTAGGATTGACTTCGCTGCTGCTGGCTTTCTTCTGTATCTGGGCCGCTGACATTGGGGCTTATTTTGTCGGCAAATTCTTCGGCCGCACTAGCCTATCCCACATCAGCCCCAAAAAAACCGTTGAAGGTGCCGTATTTGGAGTTTGTGGCAGCATCACCGTGGCAGTCGCTGGTTCTTGGTATTTACACTGGCCGGGGTGGCAGTATACTGGGGCTGCTTTTGGTCTGTTGATTGGGGTTGCTAGCCTGTTGGGAGATTTAACTGAGTCGATGATGAAGCGAGACGCCGGCGTTAAGGATTCGGGACAGTTGATCCCCGGTCACGGCGGCATTCTCGATCGCACCGACAGTTATGTTTTTACCGCGCCGTTAGTCTACTATTTTGTCACTTTACTGTTGCCCGCGATCGACTCTTTTTTAATTAATCGGTAATTGGGAATTGGGCATTGGGAATTGGGCATTGGGAATTGGGCATTGGGCATTGGGAATTGGGCATTGGGAATTGGGAATTGGGCATTGGGAATTGGGCATTGGGAATTGGGAATTGGGCATTGGGCATTGGGCATTGGGAATTGGGCATTGGGAATTGGGAATTGGGCATTGGGCATTGGGCATTGAGTATGTATTCCCAGGCTCTACCGAAGAACCAGGTTAAAGCCAACAGTCAACAGTCAACTGTCAACTGTCAACTGTCAACTGTCAACTGTCAACTGTCAACAGTCAACTAACTAAGGCAAAACTCTAATTCCTCCCCGACAAACAATCTCCCCCGGACTCAAAATCAATTCTTCTATCTCAACTTCCGGCCCAAAATCAATTTTAAAACCATTGAAATCACTGCTCTTTAATTCTCCATCCATTTCGATTTCGGGTGATTCAAACATCAATTCGCGACCGCTAGCCATCCGCAAACCAGTCCGCAATACAAAAGGAATTTGCGTACCCCCAGCGCGCAAAATTGCAGCCGAAAGCGTCAACAAACCCGCCTCAATTACAATCTGCGAATTTTGCAACTTCAGCGACTTTTCCCTATCTGCCAGTGGCAGCATCGTCCGCAAAAATTCGCTCAAAGCATCAGCCAGCAAAGGCGCTTTCAGCGACGCATTCAAATCCGCTTGGCTGACCCTCAAAACGCCTGCCACGGGAACTGATTCCAGGAGGCGCAGGGGTTGGCCTTTGAGAGCTTGACCGAGGTTGATGCGAATGCCGCAGCCCTCTATGGCAACTTCAGTTAGGTGTAGTCCTTTATACACAGCACCGATCGCGGCAGCGGTGACTTTGGGGATCGCACCGCTGAAGATTTGTCGATCGCTCCCCTCAATTTTCACCTTCAACTCGTCCACGTGCTGAACTTGCGATCGCAGCCACAACTGCACCGCCGGAGACAGCACCGCGCTCGCAATCCGGCTGCCTTGACTCGGCGAAGGTATCCCCGGCTCGTCGCCGAGATTCACAGTCCCACCAGAGCCAGCAGCGCCATCTCTATTGTCAAATTGAAGAGAGTTTCGATCGACAGTCATAAACAATTTCAGAATATAAACCTTAATATTCAAGCACAGAAATTTAACTAGATCTGGCACATCCGGTCTCAAAAATGCGGTTTCTGCACAGATATATCGCCGTCAACCTCTGATTTTCCTTAGAAACCGGGTTGATGAACGCAAGTCCGATTAACTCCAAAATCAAGCAGAAATCTGGCATCAGCAACGCCAGAAGCAGAAAAATTCTCACCTTTCTCCCCTTGGGATCTTTGGATAGTTCACGAGTTGTGCGATCCCGATGAAAAATTCGCGATCAAGCGTATAAATTTAACCAGCAGTACGGGATTTATGGTAGTGTTGGTTTATGGTCGGGTCAGACCCACACCTTTCAAACCAGCCGCAAACCAACGGTGCAAACCTGTGCCTGCCGCGAGTCTTTTCGTAGTTTTTGCACAGCATTCAGGGTAATGCCATCAGGACAATCTGCACTCTTGCCACAAGGACAATCTGCACTCTTGCCGGACGTCCTGTAATAATTGGTCGGAATTATAATTTATTCCCAACCAGGAATTGAGCATTGCTAGTACGGTTAATCAATTAACCGTGTCGTGTTTCCTCCCCACCGTTCGCTCGTTGGGGATTTCCACACTCCCGTCATGTCTGATGAAAGGCTGCAAAAAATCCTCGCCCAGTGGGGCATTGCCTCTCGCCGTCTTGCAGAACAGATGATTGTAGCTGGACGAGTCCGAGTTAATGGCAATATTGTTCGCTTAGGAGAAAAAGCGAATCCCGATCGCGATCTCATCCAAGTCGATGGAGTCCCGGTGAAACCAACGGATCGACCAGCAAAGGTCTATCTGTTGCTCAACAAACCGGCAGGCGTAGTTTCTACTTGCAGCGATCCAAGATCCCGATCGAAAGTTCTCGACTTGCTGCCACCCCAACTGCGCTGTGGTCAAGGCATCCACCCCGTAGGACGCTTAGATGCAGATTCCACCGGCGCCCTCTTGCTCACCAATGATGGTAAGCTGACATTTTGTTTGACCCATCCGCGTCACTCGATCGCCAAAACTTATCAGGTTTGGGTGAGTGGCGATCCCCCGGAACCCATACTACAAACGTGGCGTCAGGGCATCATCTTGTCCGGCAGAAAAACTTTGCCCGCGAAAGTTAAAGTTCTCGATCGCGCGCGAGACCAAACTCTGTTAGAAGTCATTCTATCAGAAGGCAGAAACCGACAGATTCGGCGAACAGCCGAGCTATTGGGATATCCCGTGGTGCGCCTGCACCGCACAGCCATTGGCCCGATTCAATTGCAGCGGCCTGGTTCGCCAATATTGCCACCAGGCTGCTGCCGACCCCTAGAAGATGCGGAAATTATTTATTTATGGAATCTAGTCAACCTAACATCAATAAGCGTGCCAGTAAATTCCCCGGAGCACAGCATATGACAAAGAATTTATTGTTTTTATTCTTCAAAACCACTAAGCAGAAACTGCAATCCCAAGAGCCAGAACCAGCTCAGAAGAAGCTAGCGGAAATAGGATCTCAACTCCGTCAGTACCGCGAACAGCAGTCGATTTGTTTGGACAAAGTAGCCGTGGTAACAATGATTCGGCGGAATCTGCTACAAGCAATCGAGGACGGTCAACTCGACCAACTTCCCGAACCCGTCTACACTCAGGGTTTGATCAAGCGCTACGCTGAAGCAATGGGTTTGGACGGAACTCAGTTTGCCGACTTTTTCCCGATCGAACCGCCGCCCCGATCGAGAACCAAGCTATCCTGGCAAGATGGGCCTCAGTTGCGGCCGATGCACCTCTACCTCTTTTACACATTTCTAATTATCTGTTCGGTCAATGTCTTATCTCAGTTGATGAGCGGTTCTCTTACCGCAAAAAACGGTGCGGGAGCCGAAGAAATAGCGCTTGGGCAGCAAGAACAAGCTCGCGCCGCTGCTGAGGCATCAAGAGCCTCACAAAATCAGAAACCCGATAGTTACGAGGCTGTCGAAGCAGTAAGAACAGGTCAAAGTTTAGATAAATCTGGCAATAAACCAGTAATGGTTAGCGTCACTTTTAAAGCAGAATCGTGGATGCAGGTTAAAGTCGATGGTAAAACAGAGTTTGAGGGAACTTTGCCGACCGGGACTGTTCGCACCTGGGGGGCTCAAAAGCAATTGGTAGTGGTAGCAGGTAACGCCGGCGGGGTAATGGTTGCTGTTAATAACGGACAAGCCGAACCACTCGGAGATCCTGGAGTCGCCAAAGAAGTAGTTTTTAAAGCAAACGAAATCCAGCCTTCAGCACCGCCCAAGAATGAAGGGTAATCGGGCATGAGGCATGGGGCATCGGGCATCGGGCATCGGGCATAGTTAGTAGTTAGTAGTTAGTAGTTTTTTTAATAACAAATAACAAATAACCAATGCCCTGCGCGGGCCAATGCCCAATTTTTAATTTTTATTGGGAGAACGCCCGCTGATGTAAGTCATGGTTTTGAGCCGATCGCGCACTTCCCAATTCAAAGCTTCAGGCCGATACCGCCATCCCCAATTTCCCTCTGGTTTCCCCGGAAAATTCATCCGCGCGTCAGTATCTAAACCCAACAAATCTTGAAACGGCACAATTGCCATATTAGCAATAGAAATCCAGCCCATGCGGATTAAAGACCAGTGAATTCCTTGGGGATCTATGCAGCCCAAATAACGCAAAACTTCATCTCTTTCGTAGTTTTGCAGTTGATTGAACCAGCCGACAGTCGTGTCGTTGTCGTGGGTGCCGGTGTAGACTACGGAGTTGCGATCGTAATTGAAAGGCAAAAAAGGATCGCCCGGACCACCGGCAAAAGCAAACTGCAAAATCTTCATTCCTGGAAACTCGTATCGATCGCGCAAAGCTTCCACTTCTGGAGTAATTACCCCTAAATCTTCAGCGATAATCGGCAAGTTGCCAAACTTTTCGTTAATTAGATCCAATAAAGCTGTTCCCGGCGCTTTAATCCACTCTCCCTCGATCGCAGTTTCTTGTCCGCGCTTCACCGCCCAGTAAGCGTCAAATCCTCGGAAGTGGTCGATCCGAGTTACGTCTACATAAGCGAAAATCGCTTCAAAACGCTGCACCCACCACTCGAAATTAGTTGCTTGCAACTTCTCCCAATTGTATACGGGGTTGCCCCACAATTGACCTGTATTGCTGAAGTAATCAGGGGGAACTCCCGCCATTAAAGCTGGTTCTCCGCTGGCTTCATCCAAGCAAAATATTTCTCGATGAGACCATACATCCGCGCTGTCGTGAGCTACATAAATCGGAATATCGCCAATAATTTTAATGTCCCGCAGGTTAGCATAGCGTTTCAACTCCGTCCACTGGCGAAAAAACTCAAACTGGACGTATTTGTAGTAATAAATCTCAGCATTTAGCTGCTGGCGCCATTTCTCTAGGGACTTGGGTTCTCGACGGGCAATTTCTGGTTCCCAATTGTTCCAGCTAACACCGCCAAAGTGATCTTTTAGTGCCATAAATAAGGCGTAATCTTCCAGCCAATTCTCTTTGCTTTCGCAAAAACCTGAGAATTCTTTTTGCTGGATCGGGGATGCTTTGGCTTTGAAGTTTTCGCAAGCTTTTTTGAGCAAAGGCACTTTCAGGGCGATCGCTCGCTCGAAGTCTACATAATCCAGCGGAAATTCTGGCAAATTAGCGAAGTCTTCATCTCCGAGCAATTGCTGGTCCCGCAGCATTTCTGGGTTAATCAGCAGCGGATTTCCCGCCATTGCTGAATAGCACGAATAAGGAGAATTGCCGTATCCTGTCGGGCCTAGCGGCAATAGTTGCCAGTATTGCTGGTCGCTCTCAACTAAAAAGTCAATAAAGCGATATGCTTCTATTCCCATGTCCCCAATGCCAAATTGACTGGGAAAGGACGTGGGGTGGAGTAAAAGGCCACTCGATCGGGGAAAAAGCATAATCTATCTAAAGATATAGGAATTTAACATTGACAATTTGACCTATCTTCCCTACTAATTAAACTTCGTAGTTTTGAGGGAGATTCTCAGGGCAAATTCTTTTGTGATTGTCTCATATTTTCTGCGATTACGTGCTTACCAAATATTTTTATAACACTCTACTCACAAGTCCTGAGTAGAGAGGAAAACATCACAATCCGAAGTTATGCGCTCGCCCTGCTTTCACAGCTAGGTTTTTTTACCCAGGCTCGTTTCCTGCAACAAAGTATTTTGCTTGAGCGTACCCGGTTTTTGCCTAATCTTTAAATTTAACTTTTCTTGGGTTTTTGCCCCATCTCTCTGCAGTCGTAAATTGCTCACCAAGAATCAGCCATCACTTAAGCAGAGCCAATGCACAAATTAGCCGACTGTTTTGTATCTCAAAAAACAGCCGGCTGCGAAATTACTTGTGATAATGCTTAGTTCATGCTTGCTTGTTCAACATTTTCTGCACTTGTTTGAGAGCTATAGCGCCGACGTTGTAAGCAGCCCAGCCGCCCGCCAACAATACGGGCATCAATACTATTAGTATGCGGAAGTCAAAATCCATGAGTTCTCCTCCTAAAGTTTTTTAACAAATTCTCATAATCTATTTGTATCTCATTTTGTCGCCATTCTCCTGACTCTTTAACCAAATATTGTCGCCTTTAAAAGTTCCTCTGCCACTGGCAGCCGGATACGCAGGAGGACAGCGCTCCCCAAGAATTGAGAGCGAAAGCGAAACTCTTGGGCGGGCGATCGGCATTCGCTGCACTAATTATCCCACAATCTGTTTGGCAATCCCTTCCACCACCTTAGTTAGAGGGTCGTTAGGGAAGTGCAGCGCAAACACCCCCTTGCTGGCGAGCAGCATCATCTTGTCGCTGTGGGGCAGTACCCCTGCCACTGGGATGTTGTAGATACTCTCTACTTGCTGCTTCAAATCCTCGAAATCCAGCGATTCTGGGGCTTTGTTAATCGTCATCAAAATCTTGGGAACTTCTAATTTGCGGGCCACATCTACCGTGACAGCCGTTCCCTGAAAATCTTGCTGATCCGGACGCAGAATCAGCAGCAGGATGTCGGAAATGGTGATGCTGAGGAGGGTTTCTTCGTTGAGCCCCGGGTGCGTGTCTATAAATAGGTAGTCTAAGTTCAAAACCTCGATCAGTTCTTGAAAGCCGTCGGTAAGCAGTCCCACATCGTAGCCTTCGCGCAAAACTCGCGCTATCTCCCCTGCTTTAATGCTCGAAGGAATCAGGTAGAGGATGCCGTTACTGGCTAATTTTGGTAGCAGCGAACTCACATTGTAGGCCGTATCAGCGATCGGACATCGGCCCCACAGGTAATCGTTCAAGCAGCGATCCATATTGCTCTCGCTGAAACCGAACAGCACGTGAATCCCCGGCGATTGAATGTCTGTGTCCACAATGGCGACTCGATTTCCGCCGCGAGCGATAATAGATGCCAGGTTTGCTGTCGTGTTCGATTTGCCAGTTCCGCCCCGGTAAGAGTGGACAGAGATGATTTTGGACATGATCTGCGTATGAGGGTAAGAAACGGGGAGAACCCATTATGATGCAATTCTCGATGATACAGTCGAGTTGTCGGTCATTCTTCCTTGTCCCCCAAATCCTCCTTGTCTGCTAAACTATCAATTTTTTCATCTTTTATCATCTTTTGGCCGCCCCTGCGCTGCCGCATCTGTTTGGCTTTGGTTTGCAAATCGCTGAACTCGTCATCAGGTTTGGTTTCGGCTGAACTAGCACCGCCGCCCCCATTGATGGGGACACCTGTTTGAGAGCCGCTTTCCAATTCAGTCACGGCGGCGCGCTGCTGATGCTGTTTGGCTTTTTCCTGCAACTGAGCTAAGTAATCGTCTGTCTGACTTTCGACCTTGGGAAGCTCTGGGGTAATGGCAATTATTTCTTGGGGTTCGGAAGATGCTTTTTCAGAGGTTTCTTGTTTGCTAATCCTCAGTTTATCTTTCTTTTGCTGCAATTCTTTAAAGAAATCAGATTCTGTGATTTCTGCGACTTGCTGTTCTTTTTTGGCTTGGTCTATTTCGATTTTGAAGACTTGTTTTACTCGATCGCTAATTGCTTTCCCGTATCCGGCTTTATTAAATCTCTCTGCTGATACAATGCTACCGCCAGTTACGATTAATGCTAAGGCTGGCGCTGCCACAGGCACCCACCCTCCTAAGAGAAAAATCCCAAAGCCGATCGCGCAGCACCCGGACAGCAGTGCTCCAAATGTCACCGTCAACTTCGCTGGGTGAGCCATCCGCGATGCCAAGGTTCCTCCCACAATTGACCATGCCGAAATCCACAGAATTTCTGCCCATTCCGGCCAAAACCAAAACATCGGTCTGTTGTCTAAAACTGCACTCAAAATTTGGCTGACTACTTGTGCGTGTGCCACGATCCCCGGCATGAATTGGTTTTTTTGCTGTCGCCCACTATAAGGAGTATAAAATAAATCTTTAACGGTTTCTGTGGTATAACCGATGAGAACTATTTTATCTTTAACTAAATTCGGGTCTACTTTCCCTTCTAAAACATCGGTAATTCTGACTTGGTTTGCGACTTGCTGCTTGGAACGATAGTTAATTAATATTTGATATCCCCTGACATCGGCATTTTTGTATCCTCCGTCATTGCTTGCTAGTTGTTTTAATTGAGTTTCTCCCAGCCATAAAGATTGATCTGGTGCCAGTTGGGGATAGATTTTTTGCCCTTGCAGGTAGCGGAGTGCTAGCTGGAGGTTGAAGGAATATAAAACTTGAGAATTGTCATTGCAAAGATGTTTTTGGGCCGAGGCATTGCCCTTAATTGTCGGCGGTTTCATAAATAATAAAGCCCTGCGGAGTATGCCACCCGGATCGACTCCGAAATCTGCAAATCCCACCCGGTTTTGTGGCAGCCCCGGCGCCGGCGGAGAACCGGGATTGTCCGGGCTTCCGTCGGTGACTAAACATACCCCGATTATTCGATCGCTTTTTTGTAAAACTTTAGTTAATTCCTCCCGCCCGTCTCCTAAAGGTACGTCTCGCAGTACATCTAAACCGATGACTGCCGGCTGCATTTTGTCGAGTTTTTGTAAGATTTCAGCTATTTTGCGATCGGATATTGGCCACTGTTTCAGTTTCTGAATGTCTGCTTCGGTAATCCCCACAACTAGCAAACGCGAGTCTGGCTGTTCATCGGGACGCCACCTCACCATTTGGTCGTAAGCGCTTAATTCTACTGGTTCGAGTATTCCTAGCTGTCTGGCTCCCATCAAGGATAATGTTACTGCCACGCTGGCAATTAATACAGACTTAGCCAAGAAGAGTGATGGTTTATACCTTTGACTCACTTGAGCCACTGCCGATCGAAATTTGTTAGATATTTTACTCATTATCCAGCATAAAAGTTTGACTCGTTTCTGGAACAGCAGTTGGTTCACATTGGGAGCATCTCATATTTGTAAAAACACTTCTTCTTCCTGCTTCCTTCTGACTCTTTCCTCCTGACTCCTGACTCCTGGCTCCTAACTCCAATTTCTAGATTGGCTGCTTTCATTGAGATGCTCCCCTTCACATTTCCCGCCTGCTGGAGACTTCCTCCATCTTAGAACACTCGGAAACTCCGACCACTTTGTTACAAAAATTTACAGTACGTGGCGAGCAACTGTATCTAATGATACTTGCGGCCTAGGCAACCTGATGTTTCCGACAGAGAATCCACTTGCCGATCGAATTAATAAATGTTATTGATGATATGTAAAGGTTTAAATTGTGTATCTGCGCCCTCGACTAGCATCTCAAAAATATTTGTCGCCATCAGCGAATGCCTGTGTTTGCAATTATACTGAAAGGTACAACAAAATGAAACGTTTTCTACATCGGGCTACACTTGCGGTCGCCGTATCTGCGATCGCAGCTACCTTACCCAGTTCACTGGTACCGATGCGCGCACAATCCCAGCCGCTTCTGCTGAGTCAAAATTTTAATTTCAAGCCTCCCGACGTAACAGCCCCCGCCAACCGACAAGGAGGAACACATCGTGGCAACAAGCTTTGTCCAGCGGGTTTATCTATTACTCCTTTAGTGCCTCCAACTAATATCGGTTTAACCCTAACAGATTCTCCCACAATTTTTGTCTATATTCCTAACACCTCGCCCGAAATAGAGTTTACTTTGCTCAACGAAAAGGAAGACAAAGTAGTCTACGAAAAAACCTTTAAAGTTGACAAATCCGGGATTGTTGGAGTTAGTATTCCTGCTACCGTGGACAACAACAAATCCCTTGAAGTTGGCAAGCGATACGTATGGTCGTTTTCGATGGTTTGCGACCCGGAAGACCGATCGGCTGATTCAGTTGTTAAAGGGTTCGTGCAGCGAATTGAACCGCAGGCAACTCTCAAGAGCGATTTGGCAAATCCCGACCCGATGACTAGGCTCAACGTTTATGCTCAAAATGGGATTTGGTACGAAACTCTCGCTACTTTAGCCCAAATGCGGCGTCAGACACCGGAGGATGTGAAGCTGACAGCCAAGTGGACGCAATTATTGCAGTCCCAAGGACTGGAATCAGTTGCAGCTCAACCACTGGTTGCGCCTCTTTAAATCTCGATATTTCTTGAAGTTTGGTCGGTCTGCCGATGGCGATGTGAAAATTGACCCATTTACTCGATCGCACCCGGGGTTAAAACTCCGGGTTAACATAAGATATGCGCTCTATAAATATTTATACAAGTTGGTGGAAAAATGAAACGTTTTATACATTTTACTGCATTGGCGATGACTGTATTGGCGATCGCCGTTACTCTCCCCAGTTTGCTGACACCGATGCAGGCTGTGCCTGCACCCATTCTGCTGAGTCAGAATGTTAATTTCACACCTCCCGATGTAACAGCCCCCGACAACCGGCAAGGGGGGACGCATCGAGGCTGTAAGTTACGGGATGGTTTATTCATTACTCCCTTAATACCTGAAAGCAATATTGGCTTAACGCTAACAGAGTCGCCAACATTTTTTGTATATGTTTCTCAACCGGCAGCTCAAGTAGAGTTTATTTTGCTAAACGCAGATGAATCCGAAGTAGTTTACGAAACTACTTTAAAAAATGACAAAGCCGGAATAGTTGGAGTTAGCCTTTCTGAGAAAGACAAGACAAAAAATATTGAGGTGGGTAAGCGATATGTGTGGTCGTTTGCACTAGCCTGCGATCCTCTGGAGCGTTCTGGAGATTATATTGTTAAAGGATGGATGCAGCGAATTGAACCCCCGGCAAATCTCAAGAACGATTTGGCAAATCCCGACCCTATGGCTAAGGTGATTGCTTATGCTAAAAATGGGATTTGGTACGAGACTATTGCTACTCTAGCCGAAATGCGGCGCCTCGCACCCGATGATTCGCGGCTGACGACCGAGTGGACGCAATTGTTGCAGTCCCAAGGACTAGAATCGATTGCTACTCAACCTCTAGTTCAGTCTTTTTAATAACGACTGTTCACCAATCCTTGCTGAGTGTTTGCAGAGTCAATTCTTCAATTATTCAATCCAGTGACCGAAAGCAGCCAGGGTACAAGCCCCCGTTTTTATCCTGGTACAACCAAAAAATAGTATCCGATAACCAGTCCCCGGATTCATCAGTGATATCGCTTCGTTCAATTCTCAAATTCTTCAATTATTCAATCCAAAATCCAAAATCTAAAATCTAAAATCGATTGATGGCTAATAACTTTCCGACAATTCTAGCTCTTGATTTTGACGGTGTGATTTGTGACGGACTAATCGAATATTTCCAAACAGCTTGGCGTACCTACTGTCAAATCTGGAAACCAGTCGAAACAGTGCCAGATCCAGATTTAGCTTTGAGTTTTTACCGAGTGCGGCCCGCCATCGAAACTGGTTGGGAAATGCCGCTGCTGATCCGCGCATTACTGACAGGAATTTCTCCAGAGCAAATTTTGCTAGAGTGGCCCAATATAGTACCGTATTTGTTGACCGAAAATAATTTAAAAGCGCAGTCGGTAGGCGCTATGTTAGACGGATTGCGCGATAATTGGATTGCTGAGGATTTAGCTGGGTGGCTGTCTTTGCACCGCTTTTATCCAGGGGTTGCCGATCGCTTGCATTCTTTACAGGAGAGTTCGGTGAAAGTGGCGATCGTCACTACGAAGGAAGGCCGTTTTGTGCGGGAACTTTTGCAACTAGCAGGCGTACAAATGCCGTCTGAGTTAATTTTTGGCAAGGAATACAACAAGCCGAAGCACCAAATTTTGCGGGAATTTTTGGCCGCGTCTGGCAAAGATTCGACTATTTGGTTTGTGGAAGACAGGTTAAAAACTTTGCTGTCGGTGAAGCAGCAGCCGGATTTATCTCAGGTGAGGTTATTTTTGGCTGATTGGGGTTACAATACTTTGCCCGAACGGGAATCTGTGGCTCAAAATCCACCAGTTCAATTGCTTTCTCTGTCGCAGTTTGCCGGAGATTTTGCAAATTGGCTGCCGATCGACTGTTGATGTTAGATTTGTTTACAGTAGTGATTTTTTTTCGCTTTTCAGAGTCAAAAAAAATCACAAAATTTTACATCTTTTTTGTTGACTTTTGCGGCGCAGACATGGTATTTTAATATAATGGGATGGTAGCAAAAATAATATTTGTGCAACCATCCCATTATAAGATATATAATAACAGGAATTCTCAAGAAAAGCAAGGATATCGAAAAAAAAAATGATTTTTTTTGATACAGTCTTGGAGGTACTATTGACCTGAGAAACGGATTTTTTTACAGTTTCTTCGGGCTGCAACGAAGTATTTTAGTTTATCAAACCCGGTTTATGACAAAAAAACCAAGCTTCTGAACCAAAAATTTGAAAAGTGTTTTGATAATTTCTCAGCTTGAAAGCTTTCTAATATTGAGACTTAAAACCGATGCTCGATTTAACTAAAGCAGCCAAGGCAATGCAGGGAATGAGCCAACATTTGAATGTGGAAGCTCAGGCGGCTCGCCAACGTTTGGAAGTGGCTCAGAATTTGCTGGTAAAGGCAGCAGCGGAACAGGAAAAATTGGTGGAATTGCAAGAGAATTGGCGCGATCGCACTTTATTCAATGCTGCCACGCCGATCGAGCCCTTAGACGATCGCACCTACATCACCGCACCCCCCGCCTCTCACACAGTCTTTGCCACAGACGGATCGCAAATTTCCCCCAACCATCACGAAATAGCCTACTGCTACCTGCTAAACGTCGGCACAGTCATGCTACACTACGGCCAAAGTCGCCACCCAGTTTTAGACAGCGTACCCGAAGTTTTCTACAAACCCGAAGACTTGTACGGTTCGCGACAGTGGGGAATTAGAACCGAAGAATGGATGGGATACCGGCGAGCAGTTTCCGAAGCAATTGCCTTAGCAGAAATGGGCTGCAATTGGGCAAAAGTTAACGACAATAAATTGCCCGCGCCAGCTTTAGCAATGGTAGACGGTTCCCTGATTTATTGGTTTTTGGAACAGTTACCCACCGACGCGCGCGATCAAATTTTGCTGCCAATTTTAGAAGCTTGGGACAAGTTGCGTTTAGCAGGAATTCCGCTGTTAGGATACTTAAGCGCTTCTCGCAGCAGCGAAAGCTTATCTTTTTTACGGTTTGAAGCTTGCACCCACGAAGTACCAGACTGCATGACAAATTGCCCGAACGTCGGATTTGCCGCCACAATTTCTTTCGCCGAAAAAGCACCTTGTCAAGAATTTGAACCATTGCGGGATGCCATATTGTGGGCAACAATCCTGTCACCTGGACAAAGAAGCCCTTTGTGGAAATCCCAAGCTCGAATTTTAGATTTGTACGGCATTAATTCCGTCTATTTCTGTTACGTTCACGTTGGCACAGAAATTGCTAGAATAGAAGTGCCGGAATGGGTAGCACAAGATACAGCACAGCTAGATTTAGCATTAGGAATGATGCTGGCTCAAGTACACAAAGGCGGCGGGTATCCGGTGACGCTAGCAGAAGCTCACAATCAAGCGGTAGTCACGGGGGGCGATCGAACTCGCTTTTTCGCTTTGTTAGAGCAGCAAATGATTAAAGCCGGCTTAAAGAATGTCGGAATTTCTTATAAGGAAACACGGAAGCGCGGCAGTATTGCTTAAAGTAATAAGTAGAGTAGTCCTTGACGCAGAAACCGGGTTTTTACGGAAATACTGCATTTGAACCTTTAACACAGATAAAAAACCCGATTTCTTTGGTATTGATACGTAATTTATGTAGAGTTAAAATAGAGTTAAAAATGTTATATGCCAATAGAACTAATTATCTTAATTGCTTCGTTACTTGTATCTTGGCTAGTGTTTAATTGGGCTTTTAAAGTATTGAAAGCCAGCATCGGGACAGCGATTGGTTTAGCAGCAATTGTGCTGACGATGCAGTTATTGTTTGGCATCGGCCCAAATCAGCTTTTCCAACATATAATTCACTTGCCGGAAACCCTGGGGAAAATGATTTCAGGCAAATGAATCAATTTTAGAGTTGCGATTTTAGATTTTAGATTCTTTTAGATCCCCGACTTCTTCAAGAAGTCGGGTATCTGGGTATTCCGAGAATTTTCCCTCTTATCGATAATTCATCCGTGTATCCGTGTCAAAATCCGTGTCGTGCCTTCCTTCAGATATTAACTGCCCAGCATTTGCAACTTGTACAAGCTGGCATACAACCCTTCTAGCTGCAACAACTCTTCGTGGCTGCCCGACTCTACTAACTGCCCGCGTTTGAGCACTAAAATACGATCGACATTTCGGATAGTCGAGAGCCTGTGGGCAATAATTATCGCCGTTCTGTCCACCATCAAACGCTCTAGAGCTTCTTGAATTAAAGCTTCCGTCCCCACATCCAAACTAGCAGTTGCCTCGTCGAGAACTAAAATACTAGGATTGCGAATAGCGGCACGAGCAAACGCTAATAATTGCTTTTGTCCCCCCGAAAGATTGGTTCCCCGTTCCCGCAATTGCGTATCATAACCTTGAGGCAACTGTTCGATTAAACGGGCAACATTAGTCTTTTCTGCTGCTGCTTGAATTTCCTCAATCGAGTAACTTTCTCCCAGGCTGATATTGCTCTTCACGTCACCAGCAAATAGAAAGCCATCTTGGATAATCACGCCTATGTGCCTGCGTAACTCTGCTTGAGGCAAATCCCGAATATCGACATGATTAACCAGAATCCGTCCTCGGCTAGGTTCGTAAAGGCGACACAGGAGACGGATAATCGAACTTTTGCCCGCACCGGTGGGGCCAACTAATGCTACTTTTTCGCCGGATTTGATGGTGAAATTGAGGTTTTGCAGGACATATTCGTCTTCTTTGTAAGCAAACCACACGTTGTCAAATTGGATTTCTCCCGATTCAGAATTCTGCGATTTGGCATTTTCTCCCCCCCGAAGCTTGGGGGGATTGGCGGGGGGTGATTGGGGATTGTTAGGCACTAAACGATATTCGGAACTTGCTGGATTTTGATGATTATCTGCCAATTCTCGATCGAACGGAGACAAGTTGTAAGCCGTTGCCTCTGGATGTCCAGTTATCAACAACGGTGAATAACCTGCCCTTCTTCCTCCTTCCCTCTTCCCTCTCCCTTCAAACATCCGTGTATCCGTGTCAAAATCCGTGTTGTGCCCTTCCTTCTTCCCGCTAGTTGGATCTTTAATTTCGATCGGTTCGTTGAGAATATCGCTAATCCGTTCGACAGCGGTAAATCCTGCTTGAATTGCTGTGAATTTCTCAGCAAATTGCCGCAGCGGATCGAAGAGACGCTGAGCAAATAAAATGAATGCTGAGAGAGTACCGAAGTTAAGATTACCGGCTAAAACCCTTTGACCCCCCATCCACAAAACGGCTGCAATCGCCACTAAAGCAATCCATTCTAATGTCGCAGATACGGCTGAGTCGTAAAATATAGTTTTGTCAACTGCTTTAATGTAGCGTTTATTCGTGACGCGAAACAATTGTGAATTGAACCTTTCGCGGCGGAATAGCTGCACTACGCCAATACCAGTCAGGTTTTCTTGCAGTTGGGCGTTGAGTTCGGAAAGTTCTTCTCTGGTATTGTAATTGGCTATGCGATATTGGTACTGGAAATAAACTATGACAGCGGTAATTGGTATCATCATCAGCACCAACATTAAAGCTAGTTGCCACTGCATGGTAAACATGAAAATGGCAATTACTAAAATTGAAAATAAATCGCTGACAATGCCGATCGCCCCTGAAGAGAAAACCTCTCCCAAAGCTTCTACATCGCTGGTGAGGCGAGTCATCAGTTTACCGACAGGAGTGCGATCAAAAAATCTCACTGCTAGCGATGTGACGTGGGCGAACAAATCATTTCTAATATCTGTAGTAATTATTTGCCCTACTTTCGTGACTAAATAGCCTTGAACTGATTGCAGTGCTAATCTAAGTGTTATAGTTAGCATGAGCAAAATAGCCAAAATATTCAAAGCAGCAGATAGAGACAATCCCCGCAAGAATTCGTAGGTAGGTTCCGAGCGAATTACCGAAATTGCCTGTCCGATGAGAATGGGTTGAATTGCTCCTGAGACTGCTAGCGGTACTAATAGTGCGATCGAAATAATCAGCAAGCGTTTGCTGCGGGTTGCGTAAGATGCCAACCTCATGAATAACCGCCAGTCTGTTTCCTGGCCGGATTTGTTTTTGGTGTCTGCTACTGGTGAGGAAAGAGTCATCCGATTTTAGATTTTAGATTTTAGATTTTAGATTGCAGAAGCTATTATGCTGCTAAATTCGGCGGCTTTTTGTGAGGATATCGAGCTTTTTTTTCGCTGCGCGGCTTGTAGGGCGGGCGGGCGAGATCAGTTCGCTCAGCTTTGAGCAAAAAAGCTGTACAATATATCCAACTAATAATTGTAGCAAATAGAGTCAGTCAAATGAGGAAATATTGTGCAGATCCAGCAAATTATCCAACCTGACAGCGCTCTGTCACCCGTATTTATTACAACAGCGGATACCCGCTACTTGCCACTTTATGCCTTTAGACATAGAGTTGGCCACTGGTTTTATTTGCTGGTCAAATGCTGGGTTTTCAAAATGCAGTTCACTGCATTGAAGAAATTGATTTTACATTTCACCGTCGTCCCAATGAAAGTGTATTAGCCTTTTTGGGTATAACTTATGCAAGAAATAGAGACAGCCAGATTGTATCTGAGACAATTTAGGCCAGAGGACTTAGACGATCTGTACCGCATCTACAGCGATCCGGAAACAATGAAATACCTCACAGGAGTTAGAACGAGAGAAGCAACAGAAATTGCCATTCATACCATGCTCAAACGTTGGGAACAAAACAACTTCGGAATGTGGGCTTTAGTACATAAAATAGACTGTAAAATGATTGGTCGCTGCGGACTGGCTTTTCTGGATCAGACACCGGAAGTTGAGCTGGGCTATGCGCTAGACAAAGTTTATTGGAATCAAGGATTGGCGACAGAAGCATCTTTGGCTAGTCTAAATTATGGATTTAAAATATTAGATTTGGAGAGAATAGTTGCGATCGCCCGCCCAGAAAATATTGCCTCCCAGCGGGTGATACAGAAAGTTGGCATGAAATATGAAAAAAATGCTCATTACTACGAAACTGATGTACTATATTACTCTATCTCGCGAGAAACCTACGATTCAAAAGTAGTTTTGTAGGGTGTGCATTGCACACCTTACTTCATTTAAATTACTCACATTGCAATTTGTCATTATTGCCTGCTGACAACTACGAAGTTCTTTGCAATTGCTTGTTAACTTTTTGAATTTTCTTAGCAAAATACTCTTGTCTGTGTCCCAATTTTTTAGCCACGTCCAACCCTTTTTGATAGGATTCCAAAGCTTTATCGTAAGCCTTCATCTCTTGATAAACTTGACCGATATTGTCATAAGTGTTCATCAATCCGTAGAAATTGTAAGCCCGCTCTTCTAACAGCAACTGCATTTGATAAATCCGCAAAGTCGGCTCCCATTGCTTTTGCGATCGATAAAGTAATGCTAATTTATCTAAAGCTTCACTAGCTTGGGCATACTGTTGAATAGGGACGGCTAAATTGTAGGCTTCCTGATAGTATTGAGCTGCTAAATTGATTTGACCTATGGTTTGGTAATCGCTGGCGATCGCAATTTTGAGCGGTGGTATAGCGCTTGGATTTTGTAAGTTAAGATACACCGATGCTAGTTTTTCCCTAGCTGCGATCGCCTTTAGGGGTTGTTTCGACTGTTGGTAAACATAGGCCAACTGTCTCAGGGTATCTACCTCAGTTGGAGGAGTTACAGGCTGCGGCGGCGCGCCGTTTCCCGCAACTACAGCAGAATTTTGCACAGCAGAATTAGCAGCAAATAAAGCGCGGTTTTCCTGAATTAAAGTAGCCAATTCCTCATACACGGGAGCAGCTTTATCGTAACTCAACCAATTGATGTGAATAAGCCCGATCGCCTTCAAAATCTGACCTTCAGCCAATATATCTTGGTTTTGGCGCGCATTTTCGAGAATTTCTTGGTAAACTTCTACAGTCGGGCCTTTAGCGCGCACCTGCTGAAAAGCCGCAGCGAAGGCGGGTAGCAACTCAGTATTAAGTGGTACTTGGGATTTGACTTCTTTTTGAATTGCTTGCAACCGTTTAGTAATAAGCTGTAGTTCGAGGTTTTTACCATTACTCCAAGCAACACTTCCCACCCGACTCAAAGCAGCAATTTCCGCCGCCGGGCCCAGATACCTCCGCAGCCGCAATTCTCGGAACCAAATTTCAAAAGCACCCGCGCCGTCTCCAGCTTGCAGTTTAGTCGCTGCTTCTAAGTTTAACTCTTCCAAAGCCGCTGTCAGTTCGTCCCGCTGAGTGCTGCTCAAAGATTCATTAGCGGGAGTTAGGGGATCGGGTGTGGTAATTTCTAGAGGATTAGGAGAAAATTGATCGAGGGCTGGTGGATTAGTTTGGGCGCTAGCAATAGAACCAGCACACAGCCACAGGAAAAGCAAGCACCCAATTGGTACAGAACTTCTCATTCTAAAAATTTGGTTGCCGCGATTCGGCATCTCTTCTGGAAACATCAAGTTTTGCATATCTACAAAACGGTATAAATTATGTCACAAAGATGGCACAAAAGTAAACAGTTCAACAAGAGCAACAAAATAAATGTCACCGTGCTGAGCAATTATTGGCATTTAAAGACGCTGGGCGATCCTCTTCGAGGGCTTCGCCAACGCATTTTACGCTTATTTAGTCTAGCCCTAATTCTCTTAACTGTTTGCACAGCTTGCGCCCCCCCTCCCGCAGTTGCAAAAGACCGATCTTTTCCAGAATTGTCCCTCGAATTTTTGGGCGAGTACGAATTGCCAAAAACCAATTTTGAAGGAGTACCAGTCGGCGGTTTGTCAGGAATTACCTACGATCCCAAAGGTATTAGCGCAGTCACTTCCAAAGCTTATCGCTTTTACGCTCTCTCCGACGACCCCAGCGAAAACGGAGAAGCGAGATTTTACAGTCTCCGACTAGACCTCACATCAAGCGATCCAGCAAATATTCGCCTGAAAAAAGTTACCGTTGACGGCGTTACATCCCTCAAAAAAGCAGACGGTGAAACCTTCTCTTGGGGTTCCATAAATCCCGAAGGCATCGCCCTTTCTCCCCGCAATTCAGTATTTGTCGCCAGCGAAGGCGTTACTCATGTGGGCATCCCTCCTTTTCTCGGAGAATTTGACCTCAAAACCGGGCAAATGCGGGGAAATTTGCCGATACCAAAGCGCTATATTCCCGATGCCAGCGATGAAAAACAGCAGCAAGGAGTTGTGGACAATTTAGGTTTTGAATCTTTAACCATCGACCCAGAAACCTTTAGTCCGGGCGGTCTTGATCCGTTTCGTTTGTTCGCAGCTACGGAAGCGCCGTTAATGCAAGATTTAGACCCCGAACAGGCAAGCAAACTGCGTCTTTTACATTATATCATCGTCGATAAAACGCCGCAATTAGTCTCGGAGAATCTTTACAAGTTAGACCAAGTTCCCATGACTATTTTGAACGGTTTAACAGAATTAGTAACTGTCGGTGGCGGTCAGATTCTGAGTTTAGAACGTTCTTTTGGGCTGTCGGGATACAGCGCTAGGATTTATCAAGTAGCAGTTGGGGCGGCTACAGATACTTCGAGAATCCAGAGTTTTAAAGGACGAGTGGCGGTCGAACCTGTTAAGAAAAAGTTGCTGCTAGACTTAAGCCAACTCGGAATTCCGCTATATAATTTAGAGGGAATGACCCTCGGCCCGCGCTTGCCAGATGGCAGCCAGAGTATAGTTTTGGTCAGCGATGACAATTTTGATGAAGCGCAGAAAACTCAGTTTATCTTGTTGAGTTTGAAGGGCAAAGGTTAAGTCAGAAGGGCGGGCTAGGAGCAACGGCCCACCCCACAAGAAGATTTATTATTTGTGAAAAAACAATATTGCCTGTTTATGAAAACTGTACAATAAAATTCACTCTTTGTGGAACAGGCATCTTGCCTGTTCATAAACAGGCTAGAAGCCCACCCCACCCCACAAGAAGATTCTTTGTGAAACAGGCATCTTGCCTGTTTATCAAAACAGTACAATAAAATTCACTCTTTGTGGAACAGGCATCTTGCGGGCTAGAAGCCCACCCCACCCCACAAGAAGATTTATTCTTTGTGAAACAGGCATCTTGCCTGTTTATCAAAACAGTACAATAAAATTCACTCCTTGTGGAACAGGCATCTTGCCTGTTTCTAAAAAAGTTAAATCACATTTATCCACCTATAAAATACCCTAATTATGCCAACTCGTAATACTTTGCACTTACCAGACATTGAACTTTCCTACCTAGAATGGCAGCCAGAAACTGGGACAGAAAAAGTTCCGCGTTTGCTGCTGTTACACGGTTTAGCAGATAGTGCGTTTGTCTGGACTAGCTTGGGCAATTACTTGTCCAACCGCTATCATATTGTAGCGCCCGATATGCGCGGTCACGGAGAGAGTAGCAAACCGAAAACAGGCTATACTTTTGAAAGTGCGATCGCAGATTTAGAAGCTTTGATGGTACATCTCAACTGGCCAGACGCCCACATTTTAGGACATTCTTGGACGGGAAAACTAGCACCGATTTGGGCGAGGCAAAATCCCGATCGCTTTTGCAGTATGATTTTAGTAGACCCCATCTTCATCACCAAACTTCCCGCCGCGATGAAACTCACCCTGCCAATTGTTTACCGAAAATTAGACTGTCTCAAATGTGTGGGCCCGTTTGCGACTTTAGCCCAAGCAGAAGCAGCGGCAAAACAATCGGGAGAATACGCAGATTGGAGTGATGTGCAGCAAATGGTATTCCAACAGCAAATCGAACCAAAATCCGACGGAAATTGGGGCAGTAAATTTGCGATTGCAGCCAGAAATCAGATATTTTCAGAAGTGATGAAAGTTGCCGGTTTAACTGAAAATATTGAGATACCAACTTTGTTTGTACAGCCGGAAAAAGGCGTAAATCGCATGGCTTGGCAAATGCAGCCATACAAGAGATACTTGAAAAATCTTACTGTTGCAAAAGTACCGGGGAATCACTGGTCTTTTTTGACTCAACCGGAAACTTTTAATCAAACTGTGGCAGATTTTTTAGAGGGCACAAGACAGTGAATGTAGAAATTATCGCACATCGGGGATTTTCGGCGATCGCCCCGGAGAATACTTTAGCAGCTTTTGAACTGGCGATCGCCCGTGGAGCTCATTCGATCGAATTTGACATCCAGCTATCCGCCGACAACGTACCAGTGATTTTTCACGACGCAACATTAGATAGAATCACTGGAGTTTCTGGCAAAGTTAGGGAAACAACCCTGTCTCAATTGCAGACACTTAATGCGGGAAAATGGTTTAGCGATGAATTTTCACAAGAAAAAATTCCTACCTTAAAAGAATCATTAGCTATCCTCAAAAATGTTGACAAATTTCTTTACTTTGATGTCAAACCTCACTGTGAGTGGTCGGATGCAGATGTCGCGGCTTTTGTCAATAGTTTGAAGGGCGCAGAGATCCAACATAAATGCGTTATTACTTCCTTTAACGATGGATTTCTCGAACAAGTGCGGCGGCTATCTGGCGATTTGGCGATCGGACACATTGTTGCTAATCTAGAAGCGTACAAAACTCAATTTGCTCAAGCTGTGGCGCATCGGGATAATTTGATTAGCAGTCAGTATCGCGTGTTGCTGGAAAACCCCGCACTAATTCAAGAAAGCCGGAGTCAGGGAGTTGACATTGTGGCCTGGACGGTGGACGATCGAGCGGATATGCAAAAGTTAATTGATTTGGGTATAACGCGGATAGTCACTAATTGTTTGATATAATTTGTTTAACTTGATATCTTGCACCATTATTAAGAACGGGCTCTTCGGCCCGTTCCACAAAACTCAATATATCTTGCACCATTATCAAGAACGGGCTCTTCGGCCCGTTCCACAAAACTCAATTAATAGATGAATTATTTTCGCAAAAACATCCACGAAATGTCTGGCTATGTGCCTGGGGAACAGCCACCGCTAGGCACAAAAATTATTAAACTAAATTCTAATGAAAATCCCTATCCGCCTTCTCTCAAAGCGTTAAAAGTGCTTCAGGAAATAGACGGAGAAATGCTGCGGCGCTATCCAGATCCAACGGGCAAAGTTTTCCGCATTTCTGCTAGTAAAATTTTTGGAGTTGCTGACGATTGGATTATTGTAGGTAACGGCAGCGACGATTTATTAAACTTGATAGTTCGCGCTGTGGGCGAATCGGGGAAACAGATTGTTTGTCCCGCGCCTACCTATGTATTGTACCGCACTTTGGCACAAATTCAAGATGCAGAGTTTGTTGAAGTTCCTTATCCCGATGACTACAAGTTACCAGTCGATTTGCTAATAGCAGCCCAGGGTGCAGTGACATTTATAGCTTCGCCAAACAGTCCATCGGGAACAGCCATCTCTCTTGCAGATTTGGAGAAACTGGCTAAAGAGTTATCGGGCATTCTTGTCATCGACGAAGCTTATGTAGATTTCGCAGAAGAAAATGCTTTGGAATTGACAAAAAAGTACAGTAATGTTATAGTTTTGAGGACGCTTTCCAAAGGTTATTCCCTAGCAGGATTGAGGCTGGGTTTTGGCATAGCAAATCCGGCGCTGCTGGCAGAATTAAATAAAATCAAAGACAGCTATAATGTGGATGCTTTAGCCTATGCAGTGGGGGCGGTTGCGATCGCAGATCAAGACCACAAAATAGCCAACGCCGAAAAGATTAAGGTCTCGCGAGCAAAACTAGCCGTTAGTTTCCAGGAATTAGGCTTTGAAGTTTGGCCCTCGCAAACCAACTTTTTGTTAGTTAGGCCACCAAACGGCGATGCAGAAAGAATTTATCAAACACTGAAAGTACGAGGAATATTGATTCGATACTTCAATCAGCCACGATTGGAAGACAAATTGCGGATTAGTGTAGGTACGGAGGAACAGAATCAAATATTGGTTAAAACTTTGAAAGAAATTCTCTAAATAACGATCGCACTAAAATTAGTTTCTAGTGAGGAATGCAAGTCCTCTGATTTTTATGAGGACTTGCATTCCTCACTAGACATAGCTTGATTACGGATAATTATTAGGATTATCAATAGCTAACCCTTCTGAATGAGCAATATTCAGCAATCGATTGTCCGCCGAAACAAAAATTAGTTGAGTTTCTGGCACCGACATGAGCAGAGTTTTAACGTACATACCAGACGCCAACTGCACAGCATCATAAGCGCGCAAAGGGTATTGCACAACCAATTGACCTGCACTTTCAATCAACGCTTGGTCAACTTCAATGATTCGATACTTGGTCTCGAATTCATTGCGAAACTTTTGCAAAATTATGTCAAGTTCACCAGCAGACATACTCCCCTCCCGCTGACGACGCGACAAGGCGCTGTGTAACTCCACCCATGTAATCTGGCTAATAGTTAAATCGTTATTTGCAGCCACATCAGTAATCGATTGAATCCAATTACTCCCTGTTTCAGGCACGTAACGTTTGACCAAAGCACTGGTATCTAGAAAATAAGTATTTACCACGGGCCACGATCCTCTATAACTATTTCAGAGACAGGTGTCCCCGGCCTTCCCTTCAGTTCTTCAAACAGTTCGCGCCATTTCTCTTCACGTCGTGCTAATTCAACAGGATCGAGCTTACCCTGCTTATTTGGCAAACGCATCAATCCTCGTACATCCATCAACTTAATCGCTTTTTCGCGATCGCCCTTGAGTTCTTCCGGCGAAACTTCCGCTACAATTGTGATTTGCACAGTTTCCCCATCATTCAATGACAAAGGACTCAAGGGACGAAAAACCCCGTTTTCGTAGATAGCAGTAATAGTTTCTGGCATAATTAGCCTCTTAATTAAATGCTTTGACTTATTGTACTTCTTTTAATTACTTCGTTGCCACCACAGCCAAATTCCAAGCCAAGCGCTTCATCAAAGGCAACTTCTTCAAAAACCAATCCAACCCTTCCAACCGAGAGTATTCCGGTTTCAATCTCTCTTGTTCAATGATAATTTTTTTCCAATAACGCTCCTCATTCGGATGCACTTTTTCGATCAAATAAAAGCGCAAAAAAATCCAAAGCGATGTCAGCCAAAAGGTATCATAAGCCGTCTCCGAAAACAAAGACTTGATAAAATTCACAATATTAATATCCAAAGGAGTTTCATCCTCCGTCCGCACCTCAGTCGCCATCCTGCGGTAAACATTAATCACCGGATTGTGCTTCATCGGGTCCCAAAAACAAGCTTTACCCCCAGGCTTCAGTACCCGGTGCATTTCGCGAATCGCCTTTTCCGGTTCCGGCAAATGGTGCAGCAAATTAGAAGCGTAGACAATATCAAAACTGTTGTCCGCGAAATCCATAGCCATTGCATTTACAGTGCAGCCCTCTATTTTGACGCCGTTTTTCTCAGCCAATTTCAGGGCAACTTCTACCATGCCCTGAGAATAGTCCGCCGCCACACAATGCGCGCCTTTTTTAGCAAAATAAACGCTGTTTTCTCCGGCGCCGCAGCCTAAATCTAACAGGCGTTTGCCTGTAATATCGCCCATTTGCTGGACGATAAATCTATTTTCTGGGGCGGTGCAAGCTTCAAAGTAATCATTGACTCGAATGCCGTCAATATCGATTGTGGATGCCCAAGCATCGTGGAATTGCCGCTCTTTTTTTAAAGTTTCGTCTTGCATTTTTTACGGTTTGTTGTTGCTAAGGAATGAGAATTAAATAACTTCCACAAGATTGTGGGATGGGCGTCTCGCCCGTCCTTTTTGGACGGGC
>NZ_JAUBTU010000195.1:0-1331 GCF_036705085.1 Microcoleus sp. B6-A1 | reverse complement strand
CTAGTACAGCTCGGCGTAAGTAGACAGACTATATTTGTGGTAGAATGACATAGTTAGTTTAGACCAGTTTCGGTAGGTGATAAAGGAGTCATATATGGCCTTATTAATGCCTAAAATATTAAAATTAAGCGATGGCGAGCGTCATCAACTTAACCAGTTGAGCAAGAGACACAACACGCCGCAACAGATCGTGCTACGAGCCAAAATCATTCTGATGGCATCTGATGGTCAAAACCATCGTGAAATAGCCCGAAGCCTAGAGATTAACCGGCAGATGGCTCGTGAAGGGGCGAAACCGATGGTTGGAGAGCGAGGGAAAAGACTTATCGATTTTGCAAAGATTACAAGATCGAGAGCGTGTTGGCGCACCAGTAAAATTTAGCATGGAACAAGTAACCGAGTTATTTGCACTCGCCTGTTCCTCACCATCCGATTATGGACGACCAATAAGTCACTGGACAGCTAGAGAGCTGGCGGAGGAAATCATGAAACAAGGCATTATTGAAAGTATATCAGTCCGCCATGTTGGCAGATTATTAGAAGAAGCAGAAATTAAACCACACGCCTCGCGCTACTGGTTAACCCCCCCCTGTGGATGAAGAATTTGATGCAAAAGTTAAAGATATTACAGGCTTATATCTGACTGCGATTGAACGCAGTCAAAATGGAGAACACACTATATCAGTTGATGAAATGACAGGGATTCAAGCTATTGAACGTCTCGAAAAAAACTTACCAATGCGACCCGGGAAAGTTGCAAGAAGAGAGTTTGAATATATTCGTCATGGTACGCAGACCTTGATCGCTAATTTCAATATTGCGAATGGTAAGATAATCGAGCCAACTTGCGGAGATTCGAGAACAGAATCGGATTTTTTACTGAATATTCGTCACATCATTGAAACTGACCCTGATGCCAAAAAATGGCATCTAATTATGGATTGTCTGAATACTCACCAATCTGAATCACTGGTGCGTTTGGTCGCCGAAAAAGAAGGCTTAGATATCGACCTCGGTATTAAGGGAAAAAGCGGCATACTTCAATCTATGAAATCCCGCGCAGTTTTTTTAAGTGACCCAACACATCAAATTGTTTTCCATTACACACCAAAACATTCTTCGTGGCTTAATCAAATAGAGATTTGGTTCAGCATTTTGGTGCGGAAATTACTTAAAAGAGCAAGTTTCACTAGTGAGTACGATCTGAAAAATCGCATCCTCAATTTTATTAACTACTTTAATCAAACAATGGCCAAACCTTTTAAGTGGACATATAAGGGTAAAGTCTTGGCTGTTTAATAGTCTGTGTATTTACGCCGAGCTGTACTAGT
>NZ_JAUBTU010000143.1:0-12247 GCF_036705085.1 Microcoleus sp. B6-A1 | reverse complement strand
TCATTATTATCTCCGATGATTCACTTTTACTTCCTCAATCCGCGTATGTGCCAGTTGGGGGTGCGGAATGTGGGTTTTTAGCCAATATTGTTGGTGAACCCGCCCCTACAGGAATCAGGGTAATTGACCGGACATGATATCAATCTCTTAGTCTGCGGAGGCAGACTTAGTTTTTCTAGTAGCGATTTCAATCGCCGAATCATCGACAAACTGATTGCTGATTCAAAAGCCTGTTGGTGCGATCGGCTTAATGTCTGGGTCAAATCCTCCGACTTGATTTGTGCGAATTATCCACAAAAAAGCTCCTTGTTTTAATAAAACTTTGGCTATTTCATCTTGGGTTCGCCTCGGCAGCATTGTTCGGTAACTAATAGCAGTTTTTATCATGGTTGCTATACCTGCAAAAAAGGTTTTTTTCAGTTCCGCATCAATCCCCGCCAATGTCGAATTTTTCCGCCAATCTGGACGAACAATTCCGAGGGGCATTAATACTTTTTCTAAACTCTCTCCTAAAGCTACTAATTGGTGAAATCTTTGGGTTTGTGCGTCGGTGGGATGTGTTTTCAGCCAGTCTTGAATCTGAGGATTTGACTCTATTTCGGAAGTGATTTTTTTAATTGTGGCGTAAATTGCCTGACTTGAATCTTGGACACAAGAAGTTGCTGGCGTGACTAAACTTCCCCCGGTGCCGTCTCCGCTGCGGTAGCGGGCCATCATGATATCTAGTTGCTGGTTTAATTCGGTTAAAGGTGACAAGGTGATGCCGTCAAAATCGTAGTCGCAACACACGCAGTCTAATTTACAGATGATATCGCAAACCGGGCGATCGCCCAACCAGCCGCGCTGCAAGTCTCCCATGTAGCTTTGCCATTTGCTGGAACCAGCAACAATTCCGTCGGGATTGTGGGCGTAAACTTGTTTGTATTCTATGTCAAAACGCAGTTCGCTGGTAAAGCGATCGCGCACTACTTTTGCTACTCCAAAAGCAAAATGTCCGGTGACAATTCCCAGGGGTTGCCGTTCGCCTTTTTTGCCGCCGATACCCCCGAAACTGTGAATCACTATCCCGATATCTCCTTCTTGCCAAGGAGAGATTGAAGCGTTTTCTGTAGCATCATTTGGGGTTAACAATACTATTTTTGCTTGCCCTTTTTGGGCTGGTGTATTTTCCCAATTTTTGGTGCTTAAATAAGCGAGAGATTTTTTTAGTCCGAAATGTGTTTCATCTGGGATTAATTGGGCAATTTTGCGGGGTTCGATTGCCTCCACTACAAATATACTGTCTTCGTCTCTTTTGCCGTAAATATACCAGCCGTCTGGATTTAATGGCGATTGTTCGATTAGGTGATTGGTAGACCTCGCTACGCCATGTTTGTCTGGCTGTACTTGTGGAATCCGAATAATTTCTGCTGCGCCGTCAAATTGTTGAGATGTTTTGTTGAAATGCCGGACAATAAATTTGTCGCTGTCGGCTTCTTTTCGCTGTAAAATTGTGACTAAGGCGCAGAAACGTCCGATAATTTGTACTGGTTCGCGATCGATCGTGAGTTCCTGGCGATCGCTGCTGCTATAATGAATCGCAATCACCGGCCTCCGCAGCATCACAGTCACGCTGTCTTCGAGTCTGCTGCCTGCTAGAGTTTCTAAAGGGCCTACATTTCGCCAGCCGTTCAATCTATCTGGATGGATATTGCCAGATTTTTGGCTTTTTTTAGTTTCTTGTGTGAAGTTTATATCTTGACTGACTGCGTGGACAAAAAACTGTACTTCGCGATTTGTACTCCATTTCAAAAATGCTGTTTTGCCAATAAAACTTTTATACTTTTTGGGGGCATTTATTACTTCAAAAAAAATTGTCCCGTAGGGCTGGCGCTGTTCGTTTGAGGGCAAAATTAAGCGCCCGTGCCAAAGAGCGATCGGCTTGTAGAGATAGGCAACTGATGCTGAATTTTCGCAGATTATCTCCGGCTCAAGCGCTGTTGAAATATCGCTTTTGCCTCCAAAAATAGTGGCAGTTAAATTGCCGTCACTTTCTACAAATCTGGGTTCTAAAAAAACTTTTTCAGGTTGTGAAATATTAGCGGTTAAATGACCAGTGTTTCTTGTAAACGAGCGTCTAAATAGGTGATTGCTCTCTAATTTTGCCTGCAACCAATTGAGGAAAATGCGAATAAAAATAAACGCTGTTAAACCACAAACAACAGTTAAAATAATCAGCCCAAGTACCAAAATGAATTGGTTGAAAGACTGACCTGACAGTAAAAAAATGGTTGGCCCGATCCAAGGAAATGCCGCCATAATGTCTAAAAACGAGTTTTAGGTTCGATCCAGTCTGTGCTGGCTTGACTGCCGAAAACTAAGGGTTTGTCCTCGGTGACTGCTACCGTTTGCCCTGTCATATCAACTGCACAAAGAGGCCAAGATCGATCGCCCAAATTGCCTGCGCGGAACAGAACTTTTCCGGGACAAACTTGACTCCAACCCAACAATACAGCATGAGTGTAAAGACTGCGAGCAGGAGCAACGGTATAAGTGTAATTATCATTTTTGTCCCAAATGACACCGTAGTCGGACATATCGGAAGAGTTGAAAAGTGCTTCAAATTCGCGGGCGAGAATGCGGGAACCGTCTTGATTCCAAGAAACAGGCACTAAAATGGCGATCGTCCCGGACATATCTGTATCATCGCTAGCATACATCCCACTTTCGGCCAGGGGCGAAGCAGCCGCCACTGTTTGCAGTTCCCCGGTTTTGAGATTTTCCACAAACATGACGCTGCTAACCCGACATCGGGAGAATTCCGGCTGTACTTGCAACTCAATTCGACTGTAAGCTGCGTATTGGCCGTTAGTTGATACTAGGGATGGACTGCGATAATAGCGGAGGCCTGTGCCGGCAGTGGAGCTCACTTTAGCATGAGTGGCACTAATCCATTCCCAAGGAACGGGATAAGGGCTATTTAAAGGGTCAGTCATCGGTTTTTTTTCCAAAAGTTTTACTGAATTATCCAACAGATTCAGGCTGGCACGCAACGGACTAGAAACCTGGTTTCTAGTCCGTTGCGTGCCACCAAACCACAGATTTATATAAACCGGGTTTCTTTTTGAGATTTTAGATTGGAGGACAAATCTCAAATCTCAAATCTCAAATCTCAAATCGGATAGGTAAGATAGTATCGAAATTAATGTGGTCTGTACACCGAGAGGGATGAAATATGACGCGATCCTTTAACCAAAAACCTTCAATCCCCCCCACTCGCGTCTCCAAGTCGCGGGGAAAAGGTTTGCTTATACTGTCGCTGATTTTTCGACTGCTGCTGCTGGGGGTGGGCAGCGGTTTTGCGTGGGTTTTGGGGATGGCGATCGCTCAAATTTCTCCGTCAGGCGCGACGGAGATGCCGCTGGCAGAGAGATTGCTGCGTGTAACTCAAAATTTGACCTCCAGCCCGAAACGCGCCCCAGCAACGCCAATTCCGGCGCTCCCGCCACCAACCGCTACACCAAGTCCCCAGTCAACAGTCAGTCCTGCCCAGAGAGAGAAATTGCAGTCGGATTTGAGACAGTTGCAGGGCGAACTCAACGCGCTGATTGGTCGCACGGCGGCTTTGGAGAGTCAGTTGGGCAGCAGCCGCCCGACGGAAACTTTGGAAAAGCGTTTGCAGTTGATGTCGCGGGAATTGGCGGGGCCGGAAACGGCGGCAAGTCCTGTTCCTGCTTTACCGGCGATCGGCAGCAGCCCCAGTCTGAACCCTGAAACGGTGAATACTGCCCCACAGAATGCCAATAATCCGGTGTTTGGGGGGGATGGGCTGATGGTGACTCTGCCTAGCGATGTTTTGTTTGATACTGGCAGCATTTCTTTGCGCGCGGGAACAAGTGCGATTTTGGACAATTTGGTGGCGGAGTTGAGCAATCACGAGGGGGCAACTGTGCGGGTTGCGGGCCACACTGACGACGCGGGGGAAGCGGCGGATAATCGCAATGTGTCGTTTGCCCGGGCTCAGGCTGTGGTGCAGTATTTGTCGGGCGTACTCGGTCAGAAGTATCATTGGGTGGCGATCGGCTATGGGGAAAGTCGCCCTTCGGTGGATAATAGTTCGGATACTAATCGGCAGCGCAACCGCCGCATTGAAGTGGCAATTAGTCCTTAGTTTTTAGTGTTCAGTAATCAGTCATTAGTCGGCAGACTTGTAGATACTGTTGAAGTGTCAATGGTAGCGATCGAATAATTGGAGTCATATCACATCCGGTTGAACCGGAATTATTTAACCGCAGAGGACACAGAGGACGCAGAGGAAGAGAAGAGAGAGATGAATAATTCCGATGCCAACGGATTTGATATCGAACGGCTTCTGGGATGTTAAAATTGCTGTTGTGAATTTAAGATCAAACCTGGCAACTACGGAATTATACCCAAGTACGAGTGTCCCCGCGATCGGTCACGTAAGCGCTGAACTCCGAAAATTATTATTCCGATGCCAACAGAAACGATATAAATTGTATGTTTCAATTCCCTACTCCCCTTCTCCTTTTCTCCACTTCTCCCCTTCTCCTCTTCTCCCCTGCTGTCACGCCGAAGGTGTAAGAGGTGGCAAGTCAGAATTATTTTTAGCCTGATCTATTGCTTCTCGATGTTCGCTCCTAAGTTTCGGTTTTAAATACAAGTTTTCAATCAAAGCTGCCACTCCCGCAAACCAAGGTGGCACAATTACAGCTCCAATAATTCCTAATACTTGAACGCCTCCCAATACAGACAGCAATTGATATAAGGGATGCACACCAACCGATGAGCCAACCAGCAAAGGATCGAGGACGTAAGTTTCTAAATTCTGGATGATTACAAATAACAGTAATACCCACAAAAGTACCCAGCCACCTTTAGCTAATGCTACGATTAATGCTGGTACTGCTCCCAACACTGGGCCGATGAACGGAATCAAGTTGGTAACACCTGCGATCGCACCCAAGCCTAAAGCAAATTCCGGCATTCCCAAAATGCTCAAACCAGTGGTAATAAATATCCCTAAAATGCCCGAAACTAACACTCGCCCGCGAATATAACTCCCCATTCTTTGACCGATTGGCGCGGCTTGTGCAGCTAATCTTGTATCCCAAGGTTTAGGGAAAAATTGCACCAAACTTTTGATTAATGTGTCGCTGTCCGCAACCATGTAACCTGAAATAAATAATGCTAAAACTAGGCTGAAGAAACCGCCTAGAATGCCTCTTGTTAAACTGTACGATCGCAAAACCAGTTGTTGACTCGATCGAATCAGCCAATTAGTCAGCGATTGAGTGTCCACCAACTGACCTACTAAGGCAGGGGCATCGTCGGTTAGCCGACTCAATAAATTAGTTGCTAAGGTTTCCAGGCTTTCGACATAAACGGGTAACTGCCGCAGCAGTAACTCTATTTGTTCGATGACCGTGGGCCCGATTAACACTACCGTCCCGCTAAATCCGCCGATGAGAGTTAAATAAACCATAATCACCGCCAGCCAGCGGGGAACCCGCATCGTTTGGGCCCAATTCACGATCGGGACGATCGATGCGGCCAGCACAACTGATATCATCAGAATTACTAGCAGGCTCCGCAATTGCCACAGCAGCACTAGCAGCAAGGACGATGCTACAATTAGCAGCAAGTTAGGTAAAGAAATGGTTATCCGCTGTTCTGACATGATTAAGTAATTATATTTTTGGCGATCGTCTCACCCTTGATTTTATAATAAACGATATGATATAAGTTACAATTAAGATTATGAAAGTGCATTCAAGCAGTGGAAATGTCTTTGCTGACTTAGGGATCCCCAATCCTGATGAATTATTGATTAAGGCACAACTAGCTCATCAAATCAGTGAGTTAATTTCCGAACGCCAACTAAGCCAGACTGAAGCAGAAAAGCTCTTAGGAATCGATCGACCCAAGATATTAGCACTAATGCGCGGTAAATTATCCGACTTCTCTACAGAACGCCTATTTCGTTTTCTCAACGCACTCGGCAGCAATGTAGAGATTCGTATTGCCCACTCGCCACCAAATGTTCAAGCTAAAACTCACATTGTGGTAGCCCATAGTATATGATCAATTAAAACATTAATATGCAGCCAAAATATTCCACCCAAGATTTTTCCACCATGTCGTCTATAAAATCACCAACTCTGTTTTACGAATGGCAAAATTATCGCTGTGCTTACGATGTTTATCAACCAACTACTGCGACAGAAGATAGCATCCCTTTGTTATTAATTCATCCGATAGGAGTTGGTTTGTCAAGAATCTTTTGGCATAGATTTTGTGAGAGTTGGTACAAAGCAGGGAACAGTAATCCGATTTACAATCCCGACCTTTTGGGCTGCGGCGATTGCGAAATGCCGGCTGTGGCTTGCTATCCTGACGATTGGGCCGCACAGTTGCAGTATTTCTTGGAAACTGTAGTCAAAAAACCTGCGATCGTCCTCGTGCAAGGTGCTTTACTGTCTGTAGGCTTGGCTTTAGCAAAAATGCAGCAGGAAAGCGGCTCAAATTTAATTCGCGGCTTAGTTCTCGCCGGGCCTCCAGCTTGGGCGGTAATGAACAAACATTCGACAGAAAGACAGCAAAGGATTGTCTGGAATTTGTTAAATTCTCCCCTGGGAAATGCTTTTTACCGCTACGCCAGACGCGGTGAGTTTTTGCGTTCTTTTTCTGTGAAACAACTGTTTGGCGATGCTGCTCAAGTTGACAGCGAATGGTTGGATGCTTTGCAGGCTGGGGCGGCCAATCCTGACAGCCGTCACGCGGTTTTCTCGTTTTTAGCGGGGTTTTGGCGCCAGGATTATAGTAACACGATTCAAAAGTTCGATCGACCCGCACTCATTGTGATGGGAGAAAAAGCCTCCAGCATCAGTCAAGCGGGTAAGGAAGAGAAACCGGATGAAAGATTAGCGCAATATTTAGCTTATTTTCCCAATGCGGAAGGTTTATTAATGCCGGGGCGCAATGTTTTACCCTATGAATCAACCGCAGAATTTGTCGCGGCAGTTGCCGAGTTTGTGGATAAGTTAAATAAAAATTAAATCTCTTTCTGAAGTTGCGGTCTAATAATAACTGACACAGTTAATAGACCTCATCATGTGTGCCTATGTCGAGTAAAACAATGACTTCAGTATTTGTTTCCGTATCCTCTTCTATCGAGAACACGATACGACAATCATAGCCGCAAGAGCAGGACTGAAGACCGTCGAGTTTGCCGCCTAGTTTGTGGGTACCTAGGTTGGGAAAAAATACATCTGCTTCCATTTGTTGAAGAGATTCTTCAATACGTTGCTGGAGCTCAGGATTTCGTTTGACCAACTTGCGAAATGCTCGTTTGAATTTGGGAGTCAGAACCAGTTGTCTCATGCTTCCGGCTCGTCCAAAGACTGGCGTAATGTTGCAATAACATCCTCGGCTGACTGCTGTCGAAATTTGCCTGTACGGAAATCAGCTAAGGTTTGTTGAGCATCAGCAGCTATTTCCGCGCGGACACTCTCGCGGTGACGGTTTTGCAGGATTTTTATCAGCATTTCCTGCTGTTCGTAGGACAGTTGTAAAGCAGTTTCTAGCACTTGGTCGAGGGTATTCATAGAGTTAGGCTATTAGCTCTAAGGTTGAACAAATTGCGAAGTTGAGTAAATTGTATCGCTTATTCAAAGACTAGGCTACACTTAAAAAAAATGTACTAAACTCGGTTTTGTCATGGGCGACAACATCATTACGATTGAAGCAGGTAAACGCAGTGGAAAGCCTTGCATCAGGCGAATGCGAATTACCGTTTATGATGTGTTGGGTTGGCTGGCTGCGGGAATGTCTCATGCACAGATTATGGACGACTTTCCAGAGTTGACGGAGGAAGACATTAGAGCGTGTTTAGAATTCCGCGATTGAAATCGCTTAAGAGTCAAGCGAAGTCTGCCTCCTCCAACTATGAATTTGGTTTTAACTGCGGTGCCAAATTGTTGTACCATCTTTTTGATCTATTAAAGTAATTCCCTTGTCCTTGAGTTCGTTGCGAATGCGATCGCCCTCAGCAAAATCCCTAGCTTTCCGGGCATCTTTCCGCTGCTGAATCATCACCTCAATCTCCCCATCACTCAAACCATCAACAGCATCATTGCTGTCACCTTCCGGCTGAACTTCTAAACCCAAAACCCCCGCCAAAGTCACCAAAGTCACCCATTTTTGCTGCAACAATTCCGGCGAAGTTTCTGTTTTGCCTTGATGCACTAAAACATTACCTTCCTTGCCCAATTCCTTAGCCAATTCAAACAAAACCGTCACAGCGCCGGGAGTATTGAAATCATTATCCATCGCTGATTGGAATTCCTGCACAGCTTTGCCATCCTGTCCAGTTTTCTCAACGTCCCAATTCAGTTGAGAACCGTATCGGAGGCCAAACAGCAAACCTTCATTGATGGTATTCCAGCCATTTCGAGCATTAGCGATCGCCTCTTCGGTAAAATCAATTTGACTGCGGTACTGCGCCATCAACACAAACAGCCTCACCGCCATCGGTTCCACCGCTTTTGACTTCTCGCTTCCTTCCTTCTTACTCCCCCCCTTACCAAGGGAGTCTTCATTCTTACTCCCCCCCTTACCAAGGGGGGGCTGGGGGGGGTTAGATTCCAAATCGCCCGACCAATTCCCCTCCAACAAATCGCGAATTGTAATAAAATTGTGCAAAGATTTGGACATCTTTTTGCCATTGACAGTCACAAAAGCATTGTGCATCCAATAATTAGCCAGTGACTTGCCAGTCGCGGCTTCAGATTGAGCAATTTCGTTTTCGTGGTGCGGAAAAGTTAAATCGGAACCGCCGCAGTGAATATCAATAGTTTCGCCCAAGCAATCGCGCACCATCGCCGAACATTCGATGTGCCATCCTGGGCGACCTTTTCCCCAAGATGAATCCCAAGCAGGTTCTCCCGGTTTAGCGCTTTTCCACAGGGCAAAATCAGAGGAATCTTGCTTTTTTTGAGCTTCTATTTCTGCAGTTTCCAATCTACCGCTAGCCCCGGCCTGCATTTCTTCCAACTTGCGGCCGGAAAGTTTTCCGTAATCGGCAAACTGCCTCACCTTGTAGTAAACGTCGCCGCCGGAAGCATAGGCATAACCTTTATTTTCTAATTCGTGAATCAGCCGTTTAATGCCGTCGATTGTATGGGTGGCGCGGGGATATTCATCGGCCCTGAGAATATTCAGCTTGTCCATATCTACGAAATATTCATCGATGAAGCGTTCTGCCACGGCTTCCATTGTGGAATTGGTTTCGCGGGCGCGATCGAGAATTTTGTCGTCAATATCTGTAAAATTCTGCACGTAGCGCACATCGTATCCCCGCCACATCAGATAACGCCGCACCATGTCCCAGACAATGTAAGCGCGGGCGTGGCCGACATGGCAGTAATCGTACACCGTAACGCCGCAGCAATACATCCGCACCTTTCCTGGTTCGAGGGGATCAAAAGGTGATTCGCGACGGGTCAAGCTGTTGTAAAGCGTTAGAGTCATTCGATTTTAGATTTTAGATTTTAGATTTTAGATTTTACAAGATTTACGCAGAACCTCTATGTGTAGGGTGTGCAGTGCCCACCTTATCTGTATCAGTAGCGCGTCAAACCATTTTTGGGTTGAGGAATGTTGGTTTGTAGTTGCGATCGCCCGTTAGCGAAGCTCGCACAAGAGTATCGCCCAACTGCCAGCCTACCAAATTTTGTACTAAATCTCCTCTATCCATAGTACCGCCCTGGCCGACTCAATCTCACATCTAATTCATGTCAGGGAATGTTGACAATTGTTTCCCTGACGATCCCCACAAGTGCTTAATTGTCAAGATTCCCTGACAAAGTGATCCCCAAAATCACGAAAATGCGTATAAGTACCCAGGATTGAGGGAAAAGACCCCTTGACCCGATCGCAAGTTGTCTGCAACATTGAGTCATGACAAAACGATCCCAAAGAAATGCTTGGATTAAGCAGCCCTGGGAGTCGAATAGCGCGTGTGCTGCAAGCACAGCGTTGCTAGCAGCACCGATCGCACTCACAAAATCGATCTTGTCAATCAAGAATCGACAGATAAAGCTTTATTTAGATCGAACGGTGCGCGCAGAAGCCAAAAAGTCAAAACCCCCGATCGCATGGGGGACAAGACAAGCTAAAAACAAGCAAGGCTTCAAAGGTTGGAGAGATTTGGAAGCTCGATAATATGTAGATTTAAAAGAGTTTCTAACTCAAAAAGTCAACACATTTGTGTTGAAAGGAAAAATCTAACCCGCCATCCTAAATTAGTGGAGAACCAACTCATGGCAAAAGAACGCCCACCATTAGAAGAGATGACTTTGCGACAACTCCGCAGAGTTGCTAGCGAATGTGGAGTCTCTCGCTACAGCCGGATGCGGAAATCGCAACTCCTGGCATCAATTCAAGAAATTCAGCGCACCAAATTTTCCTACAGCCCATCTCGCAAACTAGAGGCACAAGAAGCAGTGGAAGCAGCAAAGTTTGAACTCGGTCAAGAAGATAGAACAGGCGGTTCTTTGTCGTCTGTAGATGAAGGTTTAGCAGATTTGCCCAACGGCTACGGCGAAAGCCGGGTTGTGTTAATGCCCCGCGACCCAGAATGGGCCTACACTTACTGGGACATTCCCAACGATCGCAAAGAAGAATTGCGTCGCCAAGGAGGACAGCAACTCGCCCTGCGGATCTACGACGTTACAGATGTTAACCTCGACATTCAAAGCCCGCACAGCATTCAAGAATATCCCTGCGACGAATTGGCGCGGGAATGGTACGTGCCAATCCCCGTGAGCGATCGGGACTACGCGATCGACATCGGCTACCGCTGTGCAGACGGCCGCTGGCTGGTATTAGCTCGATCAGCCGAAGTCCGGGTTCCTCCCGTCTATCCCAGCGACTGGATTGAAGACCAATTCATCACCCTCGATTGGGAAGAAGAGTTGCAAGGCAAAACCTTCGCCGAACTGGTTCCTCCGGCCAAGAAAATGGCACAAGCAGCCAATGGCTTCGGTTACAGCACCGAAAACGCTATCTACGAACAAATCTTCGGCATGGCAGAATCTGCCGAATCCCTGCGCGTAGCCGGTTCTATTTTCGGTTCCATGCAGCACGTCGCCGGTTCCGTCCAGCAAGTCGGCATCCACGAACAAGCTCTCAGTTCCTACGTGTTCCCCTCCGGCGTCGGAATGTGGGCGGCTCCCACCATGTCCGGCCTCACCGCGTCGGGTGTCGGTATGTCCGGCCTCACCGCGTCGGGTGTCGGTATGTCCGGCCTCACCATGTCGGGTGTCGGTATGTCCGGCCTCACGATGTCCGGTTTCGGTATGTCCGGTGTTGGTATGTCGGGAGTTGGCTTCGCCGCCCCGATGCGCCCCCGCCAGTTCTGGTTAGTTGCTGATGCCGAACTGATCGTTTACGGCGCCACCGAACCCGACGCTACCGTCTACGTAGGCGGACAGCCGATTAAACTCAATGCTGACGGCACTTTCCGCTTCCAAATGTCCTTCCAAGACGGCTTAATCGACTATCCGATTTTTGCAGTAGCAGCAGACGGCGAACAAAACCGCGCCATCCACTTAAAATTCAACCGCGAAACCCCAGAACGCCGCACCAATACCAAGCAGGATGCTGTTGTGGAATGGTTGGGCTAATCGCTCGCGGTCGATCGATCTGCGGGCTATCATTCAGGTTTGTGCCAATTTTTGAACCATCACAAGGCATAGCCTCAGTCGATCGTGATTTGTTAAGGTTAATCCCAGACAACAACCCATAACACCCCCTATACACCGTTCTCCTGTTTTGAGGAGCGGTGTTTTTTGTGTTTAGGACTTACTCAGAAACTGACTTTTTAGACCAGAATAGCTCGCGGATCGGGTGATCGACAAAAGTTATACCAATGCTTAAAAGTAGGGATAAATATAGATTGTATGCGAGCATCTGTAGGGACTTATGCCCAGCCTAAGTCCCTACTTTGTTTCATCTGAGATATTGCACAATTCTCAATTACTTGTTTAGGAACAGGCAAGATGCCTGTTCCACAAGAGATGAATTTCATTGTGGAACAGGCATCTTGCCTGTCCTTGACAATGGTGCAAGATGTGAGTTTCATCCGGTTGACAACTGCTATATTAGACCAATACTCCGGACAGTTTTTAAGCAGCCAGAGTACCATAAGACAAGACTGAAGGAAGGTTAGGGTGATTTAAAATCA
>NZ_JAUBTU010000142.1:0-12420 GCF_036705085.1 Microcoleus sp. B6-A1 | reverse complement strand
AACAGGCAAGATGCCTGTTCCACAACTAACAGATTATTGAACATTGAACAGGCAAGATGCCTGTTCCACAACTAACAGATTATTGAACATTGAACAGGCAAGATGCCTGTTCCACAACTAACAGATTATTGAACATTGAACAGGCAAGATGCCTGTTCCACAACTAACAGATTATTGAACATTGAACAGGCAAGATGCCTGTTCCACAACTAACAAATTTTTGATTGTGGAACGGGCCGGAGAGCCCGTTCTTAAAAATACTCAACACATTCTATTTACTCGGATCTGTTCTCTGTCGCAAAATAAATTCCGCTAGTGCTAAATCAACGGGAGTTGTGACTTTCAAATTCGTCTCTTCTCCCTCCACAATTTGCACTGGTAAACCGCATTTTTCAAACAAAGCCGCATCGTCTGTAACTTCCCAACCTTTTTGTCGCCCTTCTTCGTGACACTGCTTTAACAATTTCACTTCAAATCCTTGGGGAGTCTGGGCCGCCCACAAATTGCTTCTGTCAGGGGTGTCTCGCACGATCCGACGCTCATCTACGACCTTAATCGTATCCTTGACCGGGATGGCGACAATCAAGCCCGGACAGGTCAAGAGGGCCTCTGCAGATCGATCGAACAATTCAGCAGTTGCCAAACACCTCGCGCCGTCGTGAATCAACACTCGATCGGCATTGGGCGGCAAAGCTTGCAAACCGTTGTAAACTGACTCTTGCCTGGTGGCGCCTCCTTGAATCAGTTCCACGGGCTTAACCAAAGATAAATCGCTCAGAATTGCTTTAAAATCAGGAAAATCGTCTGGCTGGCCCATGATGCCAATCCAGCTAATGTGCTGCGAAGCTTCAGCCGCAGCCAAAGTCCAACTCAGCAAAGGTTTAGAGAGCAAAGTCAGCAGCAGTTTGTTCCGCTGACTCCCCATCCGTCGCCCCGAACCCGCTGCAGGAATTAATAAGTGCATTTACTAACCGTTTTTAACCCAACTAGATATATATAATAAGAGCGTCCTGTACTTTTGAGTCAGTTGTTTAGCTGTCAGCCAGTAGCTTTTAAGGTCTAGAAATACTATAAGCTGATAGTTGAGAGCCGATCTCTGAGAGCTACCTCGATCAATAATAGCCCGATCGTTTATGATGCGAATACTAGCACTTGTCCCTGGCGGGATTGGCGACCAAATTTTATTTTTCCCCACTCTTGATGACCTCAAGCAGTCTTATCCCGACGCGCAAATTGATGTCATCGTGGAACCGAGGGCAAAGGGTGCTTACCGAGTCTGCAAGTCGGTCAAAGAAGTCTTGACGTACAATTTCAAAGACCGCAACGCTATGGCAGATTTGGGCAATTTACTGGGCGTAATTCGCGATCGCGAATACGAAGCAGTTATTTCCCTAGGCCAGCGGTGGACTGTAGGGCTGCTGCTGTGGCTGACCGGCATTCCGCAGAGAGTTGGCTATTCGGGAACCAATGGCGCTCGATTTCTCACCGCTGCGGTACCGCTGAAAACTGAACAGTACGCGGCTTCAATGTACCACGATTTGCTGCAAGGATTTAACATTACAAATCCTTGTCCGGCGATCGCAATTAATGTACCAAAACAGGACATTCAGTGGGCGGAAGCCGAACAGCAGCGGTTGGGGGTAAAAGAAAGCGGCTACATTCTAATTCACGGCGGTTCCAGTCAATTAGCTGTGTCTAAAGGTATTGACAAAATTTACCCTACAGACAACTGGAAGCAAATAATTGAAGATTGTCAGCAGCGGCAGCCGAATTTGCCAGTTGTTGTTGTGAAAGGCCCCGAAGATGCAGAGTTCGTGACAAAGTTAGTCGAGTTATGTCCAAAAGTAAAAGTTATCTCGCCGGATGATGTCGGCAAGTTGGCTGCCACTATTGCTGCTGCTAATTTGATGATATGTACTGACAGTGCGCCCATGCACTTAGCTGTGGCGGTTCAAACTTATACAATAGCTTTGTTTGGCCCGACTGAACCGGCGAAATTGTTGCCAAAGAGCGATCGATTTTTGGGCATTAAATCTCCTACTGGCAAAATGGCGGACATCTCTCCTCAAGATGTTTTGAAGAAGGTTTGGGGCGGCTAAAAACCAAGGTTCGTAGTAAGGACTTTAGTCCTCTCTTTTTGAGCTGGTTCCCAGCCCAAAAAGGACTAAGGTTCTCACTACAAACATTCTTTATTAGGGTAATTGCCCAGACATGATATTACTCACCCTAAAAGCGCTGTAATTTACCGCCTGCCTATTTCTCGCAGCAATTCATCAGCCCAAACTCTATCTTCTTCCTTGAAACGGGGTACAGGTTCCCGATCGTAGTTTAATGTTAAATCAAATCGGGCGCGATCGTAAACCCCCATTAACAAACTCTGTAAATTCAACTCCGGTTCTGCATCTCCTGACTGCAAAGGAATGCTAAACACGGGAATTTCATCTCTAAGATTAAAAGCATATAATTGCGCTTGCGGCCGCTGATTTGATTTGGCGATCGAGATTCGGTAATCTGTCTGCGGAATTTCGCTGGTAAACGGCAGATATTTTCCGCTTCTGAGCAAATCTATCTCTACCAAATGCGTGAGAGTTCCTAAAACTTTCTGCCGCTTGTTAAGGTAAGCAGTTCTTCCTTCACCGGCACGTTTGTTAGCGGGAGACAAAATTTCAATGACTGTCACCACCCTGCCAGTTGTTACCTCTGTAATTTCTAAATAACCTTCCCTGCATTCTTCAGAAATTGGCAGAGTTACTGTTACAAATTCGGTGCGGGGCGGTAAAGTCATCACTGCTGATTGTGTCTGGGTTGTTGTCCTTGCAGCGACTACAGATACATCGGGAATCGCTATATCAACAGAGTCTTCCCCACCGCTCATATAAGTGCGTTTTTCGATCGCCACTCGATATTGCTGACTGAGATTTTGCTCTATGTCATCGGCGATTGCAACGATCAAACGGTGGTGTACTTCGGGCCAAAATTCGGGATTTTCTAAATAAGGGTTCATCCCTGGAAATGGAGAAGGCATTTTAGTACCTCATGGGCTATCGATTTAATTCAATTATACAATATCGAAAGTGCTGAGCTTAGGAAATTGCCATTGTAGTGCGCGAGGGCGGATCGAACCTGTAACCGTAACCCCGAATTGTTTTAATAAACTGCGACGCATTAGCATCAACTTGAATCATTTTCTTGCGAATCTGGCCGATATGTACGCTAACAACGTTCTCTTCTCCTGTGTCATTGCAGTTCCACCCCCAGATTTTTTCGATTAGCTGTTGGCGACTCCAAGATTGACCGGAATGACTTGCCAAAAAATACAAGATCTTAAATTCCAAGGTTGTTAACTTGACAATGCGATCGTTGAGTGTTGCTTCCCGGCGCCCTGAATCGATCGCAAATTGATCGAATACAATACGTGATGGAGTGACAGGCCTCATCCGTCTCAACACAACTTCTATACGAATTGCCAACTCTGCCAAACCAAAGGGTTTACAGATATAGTCATCAGCACCTGCAGACAGGACTTTAAGTTTATCAGCTTCGTCTGTGCGACTGCTTAGCATGATCACAAAAACATTAGTACGGCGCTGCATTTCCTGGCAGAGGTGATAACCTGTAGTATCTGGTAAATTCCAATCGAGAACGACTAGCAGTGGCTTTAATTTCTCAAACAATTCTAAAGCCGTCTCGCCATCTGCTGCCGAATCTACTTGATATTTCTGATTTAAAAAGCGATGAACTAGAGTGCGGATGGAAGCGTCATCATCCACAACGAGAATCTTGGGAGTAGTATCAGTAATCATCACAAAAAAGTTTCTTTTTCTTGTAAATTTAAAGCTGGCCATTTCCGAACAGCTTTAGTGAAGAGTAAAGCCCAAGTCGTTCCAACTAAACAGATTTTTTTCTGGCAATTCTTCTTTCAGCTTAGTCTTGAGGTCAAAAGGCTTTCCCCAATCCCATATTTCGATCTCTAGGCGTTCGTTAAATACTGCGATCGCCAGCTCGATTTTCGGATTTTCTACTGACCGATTTGTGTGGGCGTGGCGAACCGCATGGGCAAAACCCTCGATCGCAGCAAGTTTACAAAGCTGCAAAACTGTTTCGGGAATGGGTAGAAGCTCTAAAAAAAACTGCTCAACCCACCATAAAACTTGAGTAACAGCCTTGAGATCGCTACTTACTTGAAGCTTTATCTTGTGAAGAGGCTGGTTATAACTTCGATCGGATTGGGGAGTTCGTTGCTCTTGAAGCCAGTTAAAGCTATGTAAAACGTCGATTGCACGCTTAAAAAAATCCGCTTGAGTGCTAGGTTCGGGTGATACTATACCGGGCTGAAAATATTTGACAATTAACAGACAGTTTCGACCGGCAGACGTGCGGGTATAACTTAGCTCATCGGCAATTTTGCCAATAAGTTTTATACCTATTTTGCCTATTTCATCGATTTCGCTAAAATCTTCGTCACCGTGCGAGTTTCCGAATAATTTAAAATTCATTTGACTGACCTCTCTTGTTTATCAATAACTGCTTGTCTGTGTTCTGATCAAATCATCGCATCACTTTAATTGAGTGAAGTTGACCAGAGGTATAAACTTAGGTCTATTAGAGGTCGGTATAATCAAAGTATAGTCAAGGTATAATTAAACTACTGTCATGCAGAGTCCCTATCCTTCGCAAGAATCAGGACTGGGAAGCATTCCAGCCGTCTAAGAGATCCTTGGCAAGGCTCAGGATGATTTAAGTGCATGACGCGTAAGTTGTAATAAAGTTATATTGGGGGTTAACCTAGATGGATTGGCAAGAATTCCTTACAGGCGAATCTGGGAGACATGAATTATCTATGGAACAAACAGAAACATTATTAGCACTCTTCTCTCGTGAAAGAGTACCCCTAAATCAGACCGAGCTTTCATTAACATTAAGCATATCAGAACCTACTGTAAAACAGCGGATGGGAGAGATTTACAGGAAGTTTTCAGCCAGTTTTCCAGAACTTGATAACCACCAAGGTGCAGGTAAGTCGAGGATTCTGCATACTAAATTAAAACAGAAGTATTATCAACCATCACAACCAGTAGTTGCCCCCTACCCTGAAGAATTTATATCGTTAATAGAAGAAAAAATTCGCAGGTTTTGCGGGCGCGGATTTGTTTTTGAGACTTTTGAGCAATTTATCACCGACAATCCTCACGGTTATTTTACAATTATCGGGGATGCGGGAATGGGGAAAAGTTCGATCGTTGCCAAATACGTCTGGGAACATAAATCTCCCTGCTATTTCAATATTCTCGTCGAACGGCGCAACAGACCAGAATTGTTTTTGAAGAGCATTCGCCGCCAATTAATTGACCGCTATCAATTGCCAAAATCAGAAGACGCCGATTTACCAACTTTACTGGCACAGGTGGCGGGAAAACTCACGGCTGGCGATCGTTTGGTAATTGCAATTGATGCACTGGATGAAGTTGAACAAGAAGCGGGAGAAAATCTTTTACATTTACCTACAACTCTGCCCAATAACATATATTTTTTACTGACGAGGCGACCCTATAACCTCGGCAGAAAGCGGCTATCTGTATCGCCGGGAGTTCCGGTAAAAGAGTTAGATTTAAGAAATAGCAAGTATGTTAATGATAATCAGGAGGATATTAAAGAATATATTCGATTTGTTATCAACAGCGATTATGAGTATCAAAATGGACTCAGAAAATGGATTCAAACCCGCCGCATCCCTGATATAAATTTTGTCGAGCAAGTGGCAAACAAAAGCGAAAACAATTTTATGTATTTGCGGTATGTTTTGCCTGCAATTGCTAAGGGCGATTACAATGACCTGAATTTACAGGAATTGCCCGATGGGCTGCAAGATTATTATCAAAATCATTGGGTGCGGATGGGGATGGAAGCTAAGGCCGGGCAATTGATGGAGAATGTCTTGTATATTTTACTAGAGATTGGAACGCCGATTCCCTGCGAGATGATTGCTGGAATTGCCGAGGTGGATGAATGCGAGGTGGCACAGATTTTAGAAGATGAGTGGGTGGAGTATTTGAAAAAGCAAAATGTAGAGAAAGAAATCTGCTATACCATCTATCATGCTAGTTTCCTTGACTTTCTGAAAACCAAACGGGAGATGGATTCAAATCGGAGAATTTTTCGGGAAGTAAATCAACGGATTGCTGAGTATTTAGAAAAGGGGATGGCGTGAGATGGGAGAATTTGCTGACAAGTTAGCGGCCAAACCACTTTCCTATCAACGTGCTTATCTGGGGAGCTTACTGCCAAATTATGTCAAGTCAGGGAATTTAGAAAAGTATTATCAAAAACTGACTGATTTTAACTTTCTGATGGCAAAGATTCAGCATCCTGAGTTTGGGTTGCAGGCACTTATTGATGATTTCAATTTGGTTGACGATTCAGAAGCAGTAACTCACCCAGAATACAACTCAGAAACAGCGAAAGCCCTGAACTTGATTCAAAGGGTACTGTGGATGTCAGCCGATATTTTGGATGGAGATAAGACGCAACTGGCAGGGCAATTGTTAGGGCGCTTGTTGCACTTTAACATTCCAGCAATTCAGGCAATGCTAGAGGTAGCCCAACAGTGGAAAGCTGCAACTTGGTTGCGTCCTTTGACACCCTGTTTAACTTCCTCTCGCAGAGGATTGCTACGCACCCTAGAAGGTCATGGCGATTCGGTTCATGCAGTAGCCGTCAGTGCTGATGGGAAGCGGGCGATTTCTGGTTCATATGACAAAACCCTCAAGGTCTGGGATTTAACAACTGGAAAGGAACTGTTTACTTTCAATGGTCACAGCTACTCAGTCCATGTAGTAGCCATCAGCAGTGATGGGAAGCGGGCGATTTCTGGTTCATATGACAAAACCCTCAAAGTTTGGGATTTAACAACTGGAAAGGAAGAGTTTACTTTCAATGACCACAGCTACTCAGTCCCATTAGCCGTCACTGCTGATGGCAAGCGGGCGATTTCTAGTTCAGATGACAACACCCTTAAAGTCTGGGATTTAACAACTGGAAAGGAAGAGTTGACCCTCTATATCTATGGTTGGAGAAACTCGGCAAGCTTCGTAAATGCAGTAGCCGTCAGTGCTGATGGCAAGCGGGCGATTTCTGGTTCATATGGCAGCATTCTCATGGTCTGGGATTTAACAACTGGAAATGTATTGTTTGCTGCCAATCGGAGTCACTCCTACTCGGTAAATGCAGTAGCCTTCAGTGCTGATGGGAAGTGGGCGATTTCTGGCGGAGATGACAACACCCTTAAAGTCTGGGATTTAACAACTAGAAACGAACTGTTTACTCTTAGTGACAGTGATTCGGTAAACGAACTGTTTACTCTCAATGGTCACAGTGAATCGGTAACAGCAGTAGCCGTCAGTGCTGATGGGAAGCGGGCAATTTCTGGTTCATTGGACAAAACCCTCAAAGTCTGGGATTTAACAACTGGAAACGAACTGTTTACTCTCAATGGTCACAGTGAATGGGTAACAGCAGTAGCCGTCACTGCTGATGGCAAGCGGGCGATTTCTGGTTCAAGAGACACAACCCTCAAGGTGTGGGATTTAACAACTGGAGATGAACAGTTTATTCCCAATGGTCACAGCGACTCGGTACATGCAGTAGCTGTCACTGCTGATGGCAAATGGGCTATTTCTGGCTCAAATGACAACACCCTCAAAATCTGGGATTTAACAACTAGAAACGAACTGTTTACTCTCAAGGGTCACAGTGGCTCGATAAATGCAGTAGCCGTCACTGATGATGGCAAGCTGGCGATTTCTTGTTCATATGACAAAACCCTGAAGGTCTGGGATTTAACAACTCGAAAGGAACTTTTTGCTCTCAAGGGTCATAGTGGCTCGGTAACAGCAGTAGCCGTCACTGGTGATGGCAAGCTGGCGATTTCTGGTTCAGATGACAACACCCTCAAAGTCTGGGATTTAACAACTAGAAACGAACTTTTTACTCTCAAGGGTCACAGATACTTGGTAAAAGCAGTAGCCGTCACTGGTGATGGCAAACGGGCAATTTCTGGTTCAGATGACAAAGCCCTCAAAGTCTGGGATTTAACAACTGGAAACGAACTGTTTACTCTCAATGGTCACAGCAACTCCGTAAATGCAGTAGCCGTCACTGCTGAGGACAAGCGGGTGATTTCTGGTTCAAGAGACAACACCCTCAAAGTCTGGGATTTAACAACTGGAAACGAACTGTTTACTCTCAATGGTCACACCTACTTGATCAATGCAGTAGCCGTCACTACTGATGGCAAGCGAGCGATTTCTGGTTCATTTGACAAAACCCTCAAAGTCTGGGATTTGTTGAGTGGAAGTGTCATTGCGAGTTTCACGGGTGAAAGCCCGATCGCCTGTTGTGCTATTGCACCCGATGGACTCACAATTGTGGCAGGCGACGCATCGGGCCGCGTATATTTCCTGCGACTAGAAGGGATTACTGAGTATTTAGAAGAGGGGATGGCGTGAGATGGGAGAATTTGCTGACAAGTTAGCTGCCAAACCACTTTCCTATCAACGTGCTTATCTGGGCAGCTTACTGCCAAATTATGTCAAGTCAGGCTATTTAGAAAAGTATTATCAAAAACTGACTGATTTTAACTTTCTGATGGCAAAGATTCAGCATCCTGAGTTTGGGGTGCAGGCACTTATTGATGATTTTAATTTAGTTGACAATTCAGAAGTAGTAACTCACCCTGAGTACCGAGAAAAAGCGAAAGCCCTGAACTTGATTCAAGTGGTACTGTGGATTTCAGCCGATATTTTGGAGCGAGATAATACCCAACTGGCAGGGCAATTGTTAGATCGCTTACTTGACTTTAATATTCCGGCAATTCAGGCAATGCTGGAGGTAGCCAAGCAGGAAAATGCCGCAGCTTGGTTGCGTCCTTTGACACCGTGTTTTACTCCCCCTTGGAGTGGACTACTACGCACCCTCGAAGGTCACAGCGACTCAGTAAATGCAGTCACCGTCACTGCTGATAGCAAGCGGGCAATTTCTGGTTCGTGGGACAACACCCTCAAAGTCTGGGATTTAACAACTGGAAAGGAAAAATTTACTCTCAAAGGTCACAGCGACTGGGTATATGTAGTAGGCGTCAGTGCTGATGGCAAGCGGGTGATTTCTGGTTCCAGAGACACCCTCAAAGTCTGGGATTTAACCACTGGAAAGGAACAGTTTACTCTCAAAGGTCATAGCCACTCAGTATATGTAGTAGCCGTCACTGCTGATAGCAAGCGGGCAATTTCTGGTTCGTGGGACAACACCCTCAAAGTCTGGGATTTAACAATTGGAAAGGAACAGTTTACTCTCAAAGGTCATAGCGACTTGGTAAATGCAGTTGCTGTCACCCCCGACGGCAAACGGGCGATTTCTGGTTCCACAGACAACACCCTCAAAGTCTGGGATTTAACCACTGGAAAGGAACAGTTTACTCTCAAAAGTCACAGCCAGTCGATAAATGCAGTTGCTGTCACTGCTGATGGCAAGCGGGCGATTTCTGGTTCCAGAGACAACACCCTTAAAGTCTGGGATTTAACCACTGAAAAGGAGCTGTTTACTCTCAATGGTCACAGCTACTCGGTAAATTCAGTAGCCATCACTGCTGATGGCAAGCGGGCAATTTTTAGTTCATATGATAACACCCTCAAAGTCTGGGATTTAACCACTGAAAAGGAAGAGTTTACTCTCACAGGTCACAGCGACTGGGTAAAATTAGTCGCTGTCACCGCTGATGGCAAGCGGGCGATTTCTGGTTCCAGAGACACCCTCAAAGTCTGGGATTTAACCACTGGAAATATCATTGCTAGTTTCATGAGCGACAATCCGATCGCATCTTGCGCCATCGCCCCCGATGGAGTAACAATTGTGGCAGGCGACGAATCCGGCCGCGTATATTTCCTGCGGCTAGAAGGGATGGAGGCACTAACATGAATTCCTCACCTCTCTCAACTCCCATCTCTACCGCTGCTTACCCAAAAGAATTTCAGCAACTCCTGCGAGAAAAAACCGAGAATTTTACAGGACGCCAATTTGTTTTTTCTGCCATTTCCGACTTTCTGAGCTCCCACAGCCGCGGTTATTTCACAATTGTCGGCACTCCCGGCTGCGGCAAAAGTTCCATCCTCGCCCAATATGTCAGGGCCCATCCTCGCAGTATCTATTACAACGCTGGAGTTGAAGGCAAAAATCGAGCTGAAGATTTTCTCGCTTCAGTCTGCACTCAACTGATTGACAAATACCTTGCCGCCAATGGGGAAACATCCGAAATTGTCAAGCTCAAATCTCAACTTCAAAATCTCGAATCCGATGATGGGAGTTGGTTTCTGTCTTTGTTGCTTCAGCAAATTAGCGATAAATTAGTCGTAGCTTGCGAGACGGTACGTCATCGCCAAAAGTTGATAATAGTCATTGATTCTGTAGACGCGATCGCCCGCACGAGTCAGCCTCCCAGCTCAAATCTGTTTTATCTGCCGAGATATTTGGGCGATCGTACTTATTTTATCCTCGCCCGCCGCCCGTTTTTGAGAGAGAAATCCGGTTTGTTAATTGAAACCCCCTCTCAAACACTCGATTTAAGAGATTATCCCGCCCAAAATCGGGAAGATGTCCTTAACTACATTCAGCAATACCTATCAACCGCACCGGATTTGACTCAACCCGAATTCTGCCAACAACTCGCCACTGTCAGCGAAAACAATTTTATGTATCTGAGTCAGATGTTACCTGCCATTAACGAGAATCCACACCCCGATGCTAATCTGGGGGAGTCCTCACTTCTCTCTGAACTTCCTTCCGGTTTAGCAGCGTATTATCAAAACCACTGGCTGCGGATGAGAGGTGATGCTTTATCGGCAGTTGACTTGTCTGTGCTGAATGTTTTGGTACGATTCCAAACAGGTTTGTCTGTAAGTGCGATCGCCAATATAATTGATCGGGATGAATACGATGTTGAAAAAGTGTTAGACACTTGGATCGAGTTCTTAAATAAACAAGAAATTGGAGGAGAAATTTGTTATAGTTTGTATCATGATAGTTTCCGCGAATGGCTGGAAAAACAATCTATTTTAGAATGACGATCGTACCTAGATTTTCGCTGTGCCAGGCTATAGTCTTCCTTGTCCAGTCTTCCCGATCCCCCCTAACCCCCCTTAATAAGGGGGGACAAGAGTAGTCAAAATCCCAAGCGGAAAAAGAGGAGGACTGGAACACTCAAAGTCAACCCCTACTCCCCTTCTTAACGGGGATTTAGGGGGATCTAGACTCGAATATAAACGATAGATACAAAGGTTGTTAGGCTTAAGTTAACACCAACGAACACTGCCGCATCCTCACCCTAAACCCAATTTTCAAGCAACAATACAACAATGAAACGAGCAGTATTTCTTGACAGAGATGGCGTTCTCAATATCGAAGTGGGCTACATCCACAAAGTAGAAGATTTGCATTTAATCCCCGGAATAGCCCAAGCTGTACGCCGTTTAAATGACCAACAAATATTTTGCTGTTTGGTTTCCAATCAATCGGGCCCAGCGAGGGATTATAATCCGATTAGCCACATAGAAGCTTTGCACAAACGCCTTTGTCAGTTATTAGAAAATGAAGCCGGAGCGAGGTTAGATGCTCTTTATTACTGTCCTTATTTAAGCGCAGCAGAAGGCGGAACAAACCCCGAATTTACGCGGTATTCGACTTGGCGAAAACCAAATACAGGGATGTTGGTAGCGGCGGCTTGGGAATACGATTTGGATTTGCGAAATAGTTTTATGGTGGGGGATAAAGCGACTGATGTTGATATGGCTCACAATGCCGGCTGTACTGGCATTTTGGTGCAGACTGGTTACGGAGAAAGTGTGTTGAGTGGGGAGTATCAGCATCATACTAAACCTGATTTTATTACAGCAAGTTTAGCGACGGCGGTGGAGTGGATTTTGCAACACTTTGATTAGTCTTTGTAGTGGGATTTAAGTTGTTTCTCGTTGAGTCTTACAGGAAAGGGCAACGTAAGGAAGGGCGACTGTGAAGGTTGTACCCACGCCCATTTTGCTTTCGCAGGCTATCGCCCCTCCTTGCAATTCCACAGCTTTTTTAACAATTGTTAATCCCAAACCGTTACCTTTAATCTTTCCAGTATTCTTGCATCGGTAAAACATTTCAAATATTTTCCCTACTTCGGTTTCTGGGATACCGATACCTTCGTCTCGGATACGCATAATTAATAAGGGAGAGTTAATATTTGTAAATTGGGAATTGCCAAACAAACACTGAGGAGATAAGCAAAAAATAGCTTCTTTGTCTCCCTCGCCAGCTAGGGCGTCGGTTCAGTATTATGACTTGACAAAAAAGACTGAAAATGATATGTGAATTGAGAAGCCTGTTAAATTC
>NZ_JAUBTU010000141.1:0-13264 GCF_036705085.1 Microcoleus sp. B6-A1 | reverse complement strand
CTCTTGTTTCATCTGTAGAAAAAATTCTTAAAGAATTTGGAGATAATTATGTAATTAATTTTGCTTAACTACTTATTCGCATTGCCGTGAGTCGGTTAAAAAAGTTACGGAGAATTGCCAAACAGAAAGAAAAAACAATGACCCAGCTTGTAGAGGACTGGATTGATACACTTAAAGAGGAAAAGCCGTCAAGCGAAGGACGGGGCTTTAGACCCAGTTCTTTGGTAAAATATAAACAGCTTTATACCTGTTACTTCTGAGGGATCTCAAAAGAGAACGGCTGAGGGCGGAACAACCAGCGATCGGTAATTTGGTGCGAGAACAGCGGCAAGCGCTGCACCTGTCTCAGAAAAAGTTGGCGGATGAATTAGGGATGACCTTTGCCACGATTAATCGTTGGGAAAATGGACACGCTACGCCTTCTCGCTTGGCACTCAAGCAAATTTAGATATTGCTGGATGAGTAAGGCGATGCTAGCAAGATATTTTTCGGATAAGGAGTACAAACGGTGAGTTTAGAGGGAATCAACAGCATTTTCAGAGATATTCGACTACTTCCCTATGGTGTGGCGATCCTCTCCGTGGCTGTGGCACTGGCGCTAACCCGATCGCTTTTACCGTGGCTCTACCCAACAACGACGCCCCTGTTTTTCATCGCGGTGATGGTGAGTGCCTGGTATGGCAGTTTCGGGGCAGGGTTTCTGGCAACAATTTTATCCACGCTGGCAATCAACTATTTTTTTATTGAGCCGTTCTATTCCTTACAGATAGTTAATGTAGAAACAATTGTTCGGCTGGGTATGTTTTCGATCGCCGCAGGATTGAGCGCTTCACTCAATCTATCGTGGCGCACTGCTATAAAAAACGCGAAAGCAGCCTTGCAAACTTTACAGGAGGCAAGGTCGCTAGAACAGAAGGCCCAGCTTCGGGGCCAAGTAGCACAAACGGCGGCGACTGCGGCAAAAGAACAGCTAGAAACGGTACTTTCTACCATCAACGATGGGTTTTACATCCTCGATCGCGATTGGCGCTACACCTATGCCAACGATCGCTACTGTGAAATGGTTGGAATGCCGCTGTCAGCGATTCTGGGTCAGAACGTTTGGGAGCTATTTCCGGCTGCCGTTGACACCGATGCTTACGTGCAGTTTCATCGGGCAATGCGCGAACAAACGCCACTCCAGTTTGATTATCTCTACTCACCTTGGAAGGGTTGGCATGACCATCGAATTTACCCTTCGCCCAGTGGACTGACCGTTTTGCTTGCTGACATTACCGATCGCAAACAGACGGAACTCCTCCTCATCGAGCAGAAACGACTGCTGGAGTCGATCGCCTTCGGACAGCCACTAGACGACTGTCTGGCAGCCGTGTGTGACTCAGTATCCAGGCTGAATCCGGGTACCCGCGCCTGCTTCCTGCTAGCCGATGCTCAGCGGCTGACGTTTAAGAGATCCATTACTCCAGACTTTCCAGCGTCTTTTGGTGAAGGACTCCAAGATGCTCCGATTAACGATTTGTGCATTGGAACCTGCGGCGAAGCAGTGTATAGCGGTCAGCCCGTGACCTGCGCCGACATTGCCAACGACGATCGCTGGTCGCAAGCATGGCGAAATTTATGCGTGGCTCATGGCATTCTAGCCTGTCATTCTCAGCCCGTGTTCAGGCAGGACAATGTACCTATGGGGTCGCTGATGCTGTGCTTTAGCGAGGCGCGGATGCCCAGTGATTGGCAACATAAACTCGCCGAGTTCGGCATCCAAGTTGCCAGCATCGCCTTCGAGCGCGATCGATCGTTCCAGGCGTTGCGTGATAGCGAAGAACAACTCCGACTGGCTTCCGAAGGCGGCAATTTGGGTTTGTGGTATTGGGATATAGAAACTGACACCCTGAGTTTTACGGACATAGCCAAAGCGATGTTTGGTTTACCCGTCAATACCGCAATGTCGATGCAGGTGTTTTTAGAAGCCGTGCATCACGAGGATCGCCCATTCGTTCACAGCGTGATCACTGAGCTAAAAGCGAATCAACCGCATACTGAAATTGAGTATCGGACGCTGTGGGCAGATGGCACCGTTCGTTGGATTTTGGCTCATAGCGATTGCGCCTATAACGCTGAGGGCGTCATAATTTCGACGCGGGGCGTATTAATCGACATCAGTGATCGCAAACAAGCCGAAGAAGCCTTGCGTCAAAGCGAAGAGCAGAGTCGCAACATTCTAGAAAGTATTGATGATGGATTCTTTTCCCTTGATGAGAATTGGCGTTTCACTTACGTGAATCGGTCAGCGGAAATTCTGCTAGACCGCACTCCGGGCGCTCTGATTGGGAAGAATTTTTGGGAAGAATTCCCAGGACTCAATGGCAGCGAGTTTGAGCGGGTTCATCGGCGCGTGGCAAACGAGCGCGTGGCTTTTTCAGTCACGGCGTTTTATCCCGATCACGATCGGTGGTATGACGTTCGCACCTACCCTGCCGCGAACGGGATTACCATTTATTTCCGAAATGTCACCGATCAAAAACTGGCCGAGGAGGTATTGCAACAACGAGAAGCAGAACTTCGTTTAGTCACCAATGCCGTGCCTGCCTTGATTTCCTTTGTAGACTCAGACCAGCGCTATCGCTTCAACAATCGAGCATATGAAGAATGGTTTGGACATCCGGCAGCGGAAATCTATGGCAAGCACCTCCAAGAGGTTTTAGGCGAAACTGGCTATGAAGGGATTCGTCCTTATGTTGAGCAAGTCTTGGCAGGACAGGAAGTGACCTTTGAAACCCAAATTCCCTACAAAGATGGTCGAACCCGTTATGTCAATGCGACCTATGTTCCCCGCTTCAATAGCCAGGGAACAGTTGAAGGGTTTGTAGCACTGGTCAACGATATTACCGATCGCAAACAAGCCGAAGCCACACTACGGGAGAGTGAGGCACGGTTCCGCCTGATGGCAGATGCTGCCCCTGTGCTGATTTGGATGGCCCGCACCGATAAAATCTGTTATTACTTCAACCTCCCGTGGCTAAACTTTACGGGACGGACGATCGAGCAAGAAAGGGGCAATGGTTGGACAGAAGGAGTCCACCCCGACGACTTGGAGCGCTGTTTAGAAACGTATGTGACTGCCTTTGATGCCCGTCAACCGTTCAAGATGGACTATCGCTTGAAACGCTGTGATGGCATATACCGTTGGATTATGGATGAAGCTGTTCCTCGCTACGGATTGGACGGTGAGTTCTTGGGCTACATCGGCTCCTGTGTTGATATTGAAGACCACAAACAAGCTGAGGAAGCCCTGCGCGAGAGTGAATCCCGCCTCCGTCTGATCATTGAAAGCGCCAAAGATTATGCCATCTTCACCCTCGACCTTAACGGCATCATTGCCAGTTGGAACTCAGGGGCAGAAAGGTTGTTGGGCTATACCGAGACAGAAGCAATTGGTTGCTCGAGTCGGATGATCTTCACACCCGAAGATAACGAACAAGGACAAGCCGAGTACCAGAGGCAAACGGCTCTACTGCAAGGACGGGCCGAAGACGAACGCTGGCACGTCCACAAAGATGGGAATCGCTTTTGGGCCAGTGGATTGATGATGCCCCTGCTTAATGAAGCGGATTGTCCGCAGGGATTTGTCAAAATCATGCAGGACAAGACTGCACAACGGCAAGCAAGTGAGCGACTGCAATTGCTGTATGAAACTACCCGCGATCTGATGCAGACAGAACAGCCTCTGGCTTTGATGCACACGCTATTCCGCAAACTTGCAGTGCAACTGGATCTGCACTCTTACTACAACTTCATGGTGGAAGAAAAAGACAACCGCCCGATGCTGCATTTGAGAAACTATGATGGCATCTCTGAAGAAAGGGCGCAGGCGATCGCATGGATCGATTTAGGGGAATATCTCTGTGGATTTGTTGCCCAAACGCAGCACCAACTTGTCTTGAATCAAGCCGAACTCTCCACTCATCCGAATGCTAAAGCCGTCTCTGAACTGGGCATGACGGCTTACGTGGGTCAACCGTTAATCGCTCAAGGGCAGTTATTAGGAACGCTCTCATTTGCCAGTCTGACTCGGACGCACTTCACGCCTGCAGAAATCGAGCTGCTGGGATCTATCTGTGACCAGATCGCGATCGCTCTGGAACGGGCAAATCTGAACGATTCACTGCAGCAGCAAGCGGAACAGCTAAGACAGGCAAATCGGATCAAGGATGAGTTTTTAGCCGTACTATCCCATGAATTGCGATCGCCCCTCAATCCGATCCTGGGGTGGACAAAGCTGCTGCAAACTGGCAAGCTGGATGCGGCCAAAACTGCACAGGCGTTAGCGACGATCGAACGCAATGCCAAGCTGCAAACTGAATTGATTGAAGATTTGCTTGATGTCTCGAAAATTCTCCAAGGCAAGCTTAGTCTGAATATTCGTCCAGTCGATTTAGCTTTAACTGTGGAATCGGCGATCGAAACTGTCAATTTGGCGGCTGTTGCCAAATCCATTGATATTCGGACTGTGTTAGATCCTCAGATCGGACAAATTTTGGGGGATTCGGGCCGTTTGCAGCAGATTGTCTGGAATCTTGTTTCCAATGCGGTCAAATTCACCTCAGCCGGGGGGCGCGTTGAGGTGAATTTGACTCGTGTTGGCAATCAGGCTCAAATTACGGTGGCGGATACAGGGATTGGCATCGCACCGGAGTTTTTACCCTACGTGTTTGACTACTTCCGGCAAAAAGATGGCGCCACAACCCGCAAGTTTGGTGGCTTGGGGTTGGGGCTGGCGATCGTGCGGCATCTAGTGGAACTGCACGGCGGTACCGTTGGGGCCCAGAGCCAGGGTGAAGGGTTAGGGGCAACCTTTACTGTAAGACTGCCCCTATCACCGAAGGTAAGACAAGAAAACTCTCTTGCAAGACTTTCGGAACGATCGACTGCGGAGGAACCGTTATCCGGGATGCGGATACTTGTGGTAGATGATGAGCCGGATATGCGAGAGTTGATTTCCTTTTTGCTAGAAGATGCAGGTGCAGAGGTAGTAACTGTTGCTGGCGCTCAAGAAGCCCTCGCGGCGTTGGCTAGCTTGCAGCCAGATGTCCTGTTGAGCGACATTGGAATGCCGGGGATGGATGGCTATATGCTGTTGCGGCAAGTGCGAGCTCTGCCGCCAGACGGGGGTGGGCAGATTCCCGCGATCGCCCTGACTGCCTATGCGGGCGAGGTTAATCAACAGCAAGCTTTGCAAGCTGGATTTCACCGACATCTGGCAAAGCCGATCGAACCGGATCAATTAATTAAGACGATCGTCGCACTTCTTAGCCAGAACACTCATGATCCAGCAAGCGATAAAAATTGATCCGAAGGAGTTCAAACCGATCGAACATCACCAAGCTTTTAAGTTGCTGTGGTTAGGCCGCGATATTTGTATTACCAAAAAATTGGGTCTAAAGCCCCGTCCTTATAGGACGGCTTTAATTCATCAAACTATGAAGAATTGTTGAGTGTACAAATTTGCAAGTAAAAGTCTTTGTATAAGTGGTAAACTATTCCCATGATAGTATTAGAGTTTAATTTAAAGGGCAAAGCAGAGCAATATCTGATCATCGACGAGATGATCAGAACAGCTCAATTTGTCCGAAATAAAACTCTAAAGTATTGGACAGAAAATCAAGGAGTTAAGTTAGTAGAGCTGTACAAACAATGCGCCATCATGGCAAAAGAGTTTGAATGGGCTGGCAAGCTTAATTCGATGGCACGTCAGGCGATGGCCCAACGTGCCATTTTTGCTATCCAACGTTTTTTTGCTAATTGCAAAGCCAAGAAACCAGGGAAAAAGGGCTATCCAAAGTTCAAGAAACATACTCGATCTGTTGAGTATAAAACCTCGGGTTGGGAACTTTCTACAGACAAAAGATACTTGACACTCAAGGATGGTTTTGCTGCTGGAAAGTTCAAGTTAATCGGTAGTCGGGATTTTCATTTCTATGCGTCCGGTGAGATAAAACGAATCAGAATTGTACGTCGTGCCGATGGATATTACGCCCAATTCTGTATCAACGTGGAGCGGAAAGAGGAGCCTGTTCTTACTGGGAAAGCTATTGGGATAGACGTTGGACTAAACCATTTCTACACCGATAGCGATGGCGAAACGGTTGCCAACCCTCGTTACCTCCGAAAGAGTGAAAAAGCTTTGAAAAGATTGCAGAAGCGAGTTTCTCGAAAGAAAAAAGGTTCTAGCAATCGGAAAAAAGCAATTAATACGTTGGGAAGAAAACACCTGAAGGTCACGAGGCAGCGTAAAGACTTCGCCATAAAGACGGCGTTGTGCGCGGTAAAATCTAACGATTTTGTAGCCTACGAAGACCTTCAAGTACGGAACATGGTGAAAAACCATAAGCTTGCTAAGTCCATTAGTGATGTAGCTTGGTCACAAACTTGATCATTATTTGGAGTATTTTGGGAAAGTGTACGGGAAAACAATAAGTGCTGTAGCTCCTCAATACACATCGCAAGAGTGTTCAAATTGCGACAATCTAGTCAAGAAAACCCTGTCAACTCGAACCCATATTTGTGATTGCGGTACGGTATTAGATCGTGATCACAACGCTGCGAGAAACATTTTGGCAAAAGGCTTGAAACAGGTAGGAATCAATTTAAATACGGTGGGACACACCGAAATTAACGCTTGCGGACAGACCGATCTCTACTCTTTGATGGCAGCATCAATGAGCAAATCGACTGGCTGATTCAAGGTGCGATTCGTTTTGGAGAAACCTAGAAATGGGGGGATTCCAGGCTTCAGTAGAGTAACCCACTAGGGTAGAGTTCGCACTTTTATCCTTTACTGATGACAACTTACTATCCATGTAGGTGAAGAAACCTAGCCAAGCAATTGCGAAGACAGCTAGGGGAGAAAAGGAAAAGATGAAGGTCACACCGCCATCATAACTCAATCCATAAAACACTAAATCCTAGCATCTCGGTGCGGGATTGAAAGCACACAAACTACCAAGTTATTTGGTAGCCCCTACAGAGGAGACTGACTATCAAATTTGTAAAGCGGGGGTGAAAGCAGGAATTGGTGACAATAGCTGAAAACACCAACTGCAAGCAAGAGTCTATGGGTAGAACAGCAAAGTGTCATCTGAACCATCGTAACAGTCAACCAGGGGAAATAAGCTTGTAGTTCAACTACCTCCTGGGTCAGGAACAACTGACAAGGATAAGGTCTATCAAGTGTCTTGGACTGAGATAGCGCACTACCTAAACTCCCGGTGGATAGACACGCCCTAACGACTCAAACAATGGATAGTAGGAACGAAATAACTCTCTCTTAGCTCCTGTACAGTTTCTTGTTCAGGTAAGCAGTCAAGCCAGATGCTACGAGAGAAAAGGATGGTTTAAGAAGCAAATGCCCAACCTGAATCAACGGGTAATGCCTGAAAAGGGATGGCGTAACTGCCGGGATATGCTGACGTAAACCGCAAGGTGTTAACGCTAGAGGTGTAAGTGGTAATGAATAAGCCTAATTCTGATTCACAACAGAATACAGAGGGATGGAAGACTATTAATTGGCGTCAAGTCGAACGGTACGTCTTTAAGTTACAAAAACGCATCTACGCTGCTTCACGCCGTGGCGATGTCAAGCTAGTTCGTAAGCTCCAAAAGACGCTGATGAGGTCTTGGTCTAATAGGGTCTTAGCGGTACGAAGGGTAACAGTCGAAAACCAAGGGAAAAAGACGGCAGGAGTGGATGGGATTAAATCCCTGTCCCCAGCAGCACGTCTAAAACTCACAGAGCAACTCAAACTAACTGGAAAATCCAAACCCACTCGTAGGGTATGGATACCAAAGCCAGGAAGGGAGGAAAAGCGCCCATTAGGAATACCCACAATGTACGACCGTGCCTTGCAAGCAGTTATCAAAGCTGCATTAGAACCAGAATGGGAAGCGGTTTTCGAGCCAAATTCCTATGGTTTTAGACCAGGCAGGTCATGCCACGATGCGATAAAACAGATTAAAAACTGTATTCAAGGCGAGGCAAAGTTCGTGCTAGACGCGGACATAGCCAAATGTTTTGACCGCATCAACCATCAGACATTGCTCCAAAAGTTGAACATCAAGGGCAAGGTTAGGCGACAAATCAAAGCTTGGCTAAAGTCCGGGGTAATAGACCAAGGAGCTTTTACTGCTACATCTGAGGGTACACCGCAGGGTGGAGTCATTTCTCCGCTACTTGCAAATATAGCCCTCCACGGCTTAGAAGAAGCGCTTAAGCAATTTGCTGAAACGCTAGACCTCAGATACTCAAGTGGAACAAAGAAAAGTTACAAGGGCAAAAGACAATCCCTGGCAGTCATTAGATATGCCGACGACTTCGTAATTCTACATAAAGACAAAGCCGTAATAAAAAGATGTCAAGAGATAATCTCTCAATGGTTAACTGGCATTGGACTGGAGTTAAAACCTGAAAAGACGAGGCTAACTCACACACTCAACGATGAACTAAGTGAGGATGGTACAGCCGGATTTGACTTTTTAGGTCATCACATCAGGCAATACCCCGCTGGTAAATATCGAAGCAACAAAACCGCAGAAGGTAGGATATTAGGTTTTAACACACTCATCACCCCATCGCCGAAGGCGAGTAAGGCTCACCAAGAGGAAATCGGAAGACTCATCAAAAAACATAGGTTTTCACCCCAAGCGGCTCTGATTAAAGACCTCAACCCTGTGATAAGGGGATGGACTTCTTACTTTTCAAATTCCGACGCACAAACTGTTGGAGAACTATCAAAACAGGATTACCTCACATACCTGAAACTTCGTAGATGGGCAAAACGCCGCTGTGGAAACATCAGTGATGGTCATATCAAATACTGGACAACCACTGGCGGCAGCAACTGGGTATTCGCAACCAGAGAAGGGGAAGCGAACCCCCTTCGGTTACTAAAACATAGTGAGTTTAGTTGCAGTAGCACTGACTATGTAAAAGTCAAAGGCGATAAAAGTCCATTCGATGACGACTCAGTTTACTGGAGTTCAAGACTAGGGAAACACCCTGAAATGTCAAGTCGTAAGGCTAAGTTGCTTAAACAACAAAAGGGTCAATGTCCTTGGTGCGAATTACGCTTCCAAGAATGGGATGTGATGGAGGTAGACCATAAAATCCCCATAGCTCTAAGCGGAAAGGATGAGTGGAAAAACCTGCAATTACTGCATCGACACTGCCACGATGAAAAGACTGCCAATGATGGGAGTCTGAAGTCCTGTAGTGACAAAGGAAACACATTGAGTAGCCGTGTGCGGTGAAAGTCGCAAGCACGGTTTCGGATGGGAGGGGTGGAGTAGTAATACTCCCCTCGACCCTAACAATCCCTGTGCCTTCAGGCCAGGGAGTGTCAAAGGAGAATCTATCAATAAATCCGGTTTCTAGTCTAATAGTGCGTAAGTCCTGATAATATAATCAATAATTTGGAGTGTCAAAAAAAGACGATGGGAATTAACAAGCAGCAGCCTAGAATACATATAAAACCTTCAGTGATTAAAGCGATAGCTCTGTTCTGTCTTTGCTGCTTGTTAACTGCAAGTTGTGGACAAAGAACACGTCCATCGGTCACTGCGAGCGGCGAAAATGCTAATAACCGCGTTACTATTGGCACAACTTTGAAATTGCGGACGATCGACCCTGCGGACGGTTACGAAACCTTATCTGGACAATTGCTACGCAATTTGGGCGACACTCTCTACGCCTACAAGTCGGGAACTACAGAGTTAATCCCCCACTTAGCGACAGCGATGCCAAAAGTTAGCCAAGACGGATTGACATATACAATCCCCTTGCGTCAAGGCGTTATTTTTCACGACGACACACCGTTTAACGCCGCCGCAATGGAATTTTCCTTGCAACGGTTTATCCAAAATGGCGGCAGTCCGGCTTTGTTGTTGAGCGATGCAGTAGAATCCGTGAAAGCGACGGGCGAATACGAATTAACTTTTCAACTCAAAAAGCCTTTTGCTGCTTTTCCTTCCCTGTTGACATTTTCGGGTATGTGTGCGGTTTCTCCGAAAGCATACGAGATTGGACAGGGTAAATTTAAACCCGATACCTTTGTGGGAACTGGACGTTACAAGCTGGCGAAGTACGGCAGCGATTCTCTCAAGTTTGATGTCTTTGACAAGTATTGGGGGGAAAAGCCGGTTAATCAAGGAATTGACATTTTGCTGCTTTCTAGTTCGTCAAATTTGTTCAATACTTTTCAGACTGGTGCAGTTGATGTGGCTTATTTGTCTCTGGATGCAGACCAAGTTCGCAGCTTGGATGAGGGAGCAAAAAAAGGGAAATGGCAGGAAATCGCGGGGGAAAGCAGTACGGTTAATTACATGACGCTGAATATGCAGTCTAAACCGCTGGACAAGTTAGAAGTGAGACAGGCCATCGCAGCAGTGATGGATCGCCCCTTGATTAACGAGCGCGTACTGCTGGGACAAGCACAACCGCTTTACAGTCTGATTCCTACAACCTTGGACGTTCAAAAACCGGTTTTCAAAGAACTGTACGGCGACGCCAACACGGCCAAAGCCAAGGAACTTTTAACGAAAGCGGGATACTCGGCCACAAATCCTTTTGTTCTGCAAATTTGGCATGCTTCGGCTTCAAGAAAAAGAGCTTTAGTCGCGAGTACGATCGAGGCCCAAACTAAACTCAAAATGGACGGGATAATGCAGGTAGAAATTAACAGCGTTGAATCTCCGACTTTGTTTCAAAACATAGAGAAGGGCATTTATCCAGCGGTTTTAGTGGATTGGTCGGCCGACTTTTTTGACGCTGACAATTACATTCAGCCGTTTTTAGATTGTGCCACAGGTTCGGAGGCTGGGGGCTGCTCCAAGGGTGCAAGTCAAAGTCAGGGTTCGTTTTATTATAGCGATCGGGTAAATGAACTGATCGACAAGCAACGAAAAGAAGCAAATCCCCAAACCCGCAAAGCCCTGTTTGCCGAAATTCAAGACATACTGGGTAAAGATGTACCTTTCATCCCTCTTTGGCAGGATAAGGACTATACTTTTGCTCAGAACAGCATCACCGGCGTCCGTCTCGAACCGACGCAATCTTTTCCTTTTTGGTTCCTGAAAAAGCAATAATTCGTTACAATAATTTTTGGGAGTTGAAACGTCAATAATTATTGCATAGTTTGTGCACAATAGGGTGATGATTGTCACAGTTTATCAAAGAGACTGATCACCCTAACCTCTTTAATGATGTGGGATATTATTAAGAGAGAGATATTGCTGAGGGTGGGTATATGAAACTTGGAATTTTAACAACAACAGGGCTGCTGATTGCGATCGGTTTGGCATCGGGAGTAAAGGCAGAAAACGTATCCCACGTCAAACAATTATTAGAAACTAAAAAATGTACCCAATGTGACTTGACAGGAGCGGAGCTTGCTGGTATTGATTTGACGGGCGCAGATTTGAGCGGTGCGAATCTGAGCGGTGCAAATTTGAACGGTGCAAATTTGAACGAAGCCAAACTGAATGAAGCAAATCTGAAACAAGCTAAATTGCAAGGTGCGAGTTTAATTGCGGCTAAAATGCACGGGGCTAATTTGGAGGGTGCTGATTTGAGCCGCGCTAATCTGAGTTTGGCGGGTTTAGTGATTGCGAGTTTGAAAAATACCAACCTCACCAGCGCTAATTTAATCGGCGCTAATTTAGAAAGCGCCAATTTGGCGGGTGCAAACCTGAGAAATGCTCGCCAGTCGGTAGCGAATTTATCTAATGTCAGCCTCAGAGGTGGCAGTTTGGCGGGAATAGACGTACAGGGAGTCAACTTGCGGGATGCTAATTTGACCGGTGCTAATTTGACCGGTGCTAATTTGAACGGTTCGGACTTGACAGGTGCTAATTTAAAGAATGCCAATATGGCAAATGTAGATTTGAAAAACGCTTCTTTGCCGTAGGACGATCGCCAATTGCTATATCAAATTCGGGTGATTAACCAATTTAATATAATAATCTAGGGGCAATTCTGAAATTGCCCCTAAATTTTTAATTGTAGGATTTATCTTGTTTCCGGTCGCTGCGTAGCGTAGGTCATTGTTGGGTGTGCGAAGCTTTTCCCTGGCGTCTACGATTGGTTCATATTTGGATCTAGGATCAATCTTGCTCGTGAGCATCTTGGGCGAAGCGGATAATGTCATCATCGCCGAGGTATTCACCATTTTGGATTTCAATCATCACCAGGGGAATAACGCCTGGATTTTCTACGCGGTGAGCAGTATTCATGGGAACGTAGGTTGACTGTTTCTGCATGAGAATCGTCTCTTTGTCGTCGCAGATAACTTTAGCGGTACCGGAGACGACAACCCAGTGCTCGCTGCGGTGATAGTGCATTTGGGTGCTGATGTGATGCCCCGGCTTGACTTCAATGCGATTGATCTTATAACGATCGCCCGCGTCTATGACTGTAACTTGACCCCAGTAGCGGGTTTGTGTGCGATCGTCAATTTTTTCGATTGTGTCCACTGTTTCCACCATCCTGTTTATCTCGCCAACGGTGTCTGCAAAAATATCTGTAGTTCAAAGTATAGCAGGGATTGGCTAAGTGCGATCGATTTAAACATTACTGAATTAGCCGCCACTCGCGAGCATCAACAAATTGCGACAAATGCCCCACATTTGTTGTAGCAATTACCACATCATTGCCTTCACTTGCATCCAATATTGCTTGAGCCGCCAAAATCACATCCCCGTCAAGTGCATTGGCTTCTGCGGTTGGTCTTCCTCTCATTCTCGCTTGCGCCCACAACTGAGCCGCTAGAAGCATTACCTCTGTAGTCAAAGGACGGTATGTAAGTTGTAATTTCAATTCATCAAGCCGTTGAATACCTGCTAATTTACCTGCGGGGATCAACTCCCGTCGCACTTCGTAGTCAGCAATTTCAGGCAGAATTATTATTTCGCCCCTCCGCATTAAAGAGTTTAGCCAAACTTTGCACTCTTGAATTTCAGCAGAGGATGCTTTAGGGTTTGTTACCATTCCTAATGGGCCAGAGTCGAGAATTATTACTCTACTCATGGGAATAATGGCCGATTAGAAAGGCGGTCTTCATCTAAAGCTTTACGGAGATATTCAGCGGTTTCTGTTTGTTCTTGTTCATCTCCCTCCTCAATCCATGAATTGATTAATTCAATACTCCGGACAGTTTTTAAAGAGGAATGCGATCACAATAAAATAGAGAAGTGAAAAAAGTGAGTGCGATCTGAA
>NZ_JAUBTU010000140.1:0-13883 GCF_036705085.1 Microcoleus sp. B6-A1 | reverse complement strand
AGGCTCGCGAATTAAATAACTTACAATTTTAATTGTTATTGTGGGATGGGCGTCCCGCCCGTCCAAAAAGGACGGGCGGGACGCCCATCCCACTTTCAAGAGTGGAAGTTATTTAATTCTCATTCCTAAGCAATGCTGAGTAAACTCCCAAATACAGCGATTTTTAATTAACAAAGTGGAGGTTTGAAAATGTTGAAAATTGCCTACTTAATTTTCTGTATTCTAGGCACTGCTTTGCCCTACTCCCAGTTTGTCCCGTTTCTTTTAGAAGAAGGGTTGAATATTAAGGCTTTCTTCGGTGAGTTGTTTGCCAATCAAATTTCCGGTTTTTTCGGCATGGATGTAATAGTGTCATCCCTGGTTTTTGGTACTTTTGTATTTAGCGAAGGTTCGCGTCTAAAAATGAAAAACTTGTGGATTTATATTGTCAGTAACTTACTGGTGGGTGTTTCCCTGGGCTTGCCTTTATTTCTCCTAATGCGGCAGCGCAAACTTGAAGAAACACCTTGAGAGTTTTGTAGTTGTTGGGTTTTGCTTTCGCTAAACCCAACCTACACAATCTGAAAACCCAACATCAGCGTCAATCTGCGTGCATCTGCGGTTAAAAATCCTCAGATTATTGCAAAAAATCTACTCTTTAATTCAAAACTCAGGGAAGAACAAGGAGTGCCCCTATCCCAAGAGGCACCGCCCCTACAACTTACTTAGCCGGGCCCACAGCCTCGATCGCATCCTCCAGGGCGATGGATACATGAGTCCAATGAGTCCCCCCCTGACAAAAAGCCACGTAAGGCTCCCGCAGAGGCCCGTCAGCCGAAAACTCCGACGTACTCCCATCAATAAAAGTACCCCCAGCCATCACTAACTGACTTTCATACCCGTGCATCGGAGCCGGCACGGGATCTAAATAGGAACCGACGGGGGAATTTCGCTGAACCGCGCGACAAAAAGCAATTAACTTATCAGCAGAACCGAATTCGATCGCCTGAATCACATCTCGTCTTCTAGCCAAAGGCATAGGATTCACTCGATAACCCAACTTATAAAAAACATAAGCCGTCAAATGATTTCCCTTCATCGCCTCCCCCACACAACCGGGAGCCATAAACAAACCCTGAAACAGCAACCGATTCAAATCAAAAGTCGCCCCGCCGCTGCTGCCGATTCCCGGTGCCGTCAAGCGACAAGTTGCAGCCTCCACCAAATCAGCCCTCCCGGCCACGTAACCGCCCGCAGGGACGATCGTACCCCCCGGATTTTTGATTAAAGAACCAGCCATCAGATCCGCACCCACAGCAGTAGGTTCGCAATCCTCGACAAACTCCCCGTAACAATTATCAACAAAGCAAATTGTGTTAGGATTCTGATGTTTGACTACCGCGACGATTTTTTTAATCTCAGAAATAGACAAACTCGACCGCCAAGAATAGCCGCAAGAGCGCTGGATAAAAACCAGGCGAGTCTTTGCTGAAATAGTAGAGATCAATGCCTGCCAATCCAAACTTCCTTCGCGAGTTAGAGGCAACTCACGGTAACTAATGCCAAACTCGATCAGTGAACCTTGACCTTGCCCCCGCAAGCCGATCACTTCTTCTAAAGTATCGTAGGGAGAACCAGCCACTGCCAACATTTCGTCACCAGGACGCAGGATGCCAAAAAGAGCACAGGCGATCGCGTGAGTACCCGAAACAAACTGTACCCGGACAGCCGCAGCCTGGGCCCCTACCACTTCGGCAAACACCCCGTCCAAAGTCTCCCGACCCAAATCATCGTGGCCGTAACCCGTAACCCCTGCAAAATGGTGGACTCCAACCCGGTGGCTGCGAAAAGCTTTTAAGACTCGTTGAAGATTTTGCTTGACTGTAGTGTCAATACCAGAAAAAATCTGAAAGAGTGCCTGTTCTGCTTCCTGTAGCCGTGAAACGCTATTCATCTATACCTCGCTCACCCTTTGCGTGCGCGCTGTTCATTATGGCGTAGATGCGGCCCCTAGTTTGTAAACATAATATATTCATGACGATTGCAACTTCCAAAAAAACTTCTCCTGATTGGCCTGTCGTAGGCTTTATGGCCTTTCTGCACATCGGTGCTTTATTTGCTTTGCTGCCGGGTAATTTTAGCTGGTCTGCGGTCGGGCTAGCAGTATTCCTGCATTGGGTAACAGGTGGTTTAGGAATTACTCTCGGATTTCACCGCCTCGTCACCCACCGCAGTTTTCAAACACCGAAATGGCTAGAGTATTTTCTAGTTATTTGCGGTACGCTTTCCTGTGAAGGTGGCCCGATCGACTGGGTAGGAATGCACCGGTTACACCACATACATTCCGACACCGAAACAGATCCCCACGATTCCAATCAAGGCTTCTGGTGGAGCCATATGGGTTGGATGCTCTCGGATCTCCCGATCAGAGTTGAAATCCCCCGCTTTACTAAAGACATCGGCGACGACCCAGTATACAAGTTTCTCCAAGCATATTTTATCCCCATCCAAGTTGTCTTCGGTGTGTTGCTTTATTTATTAGGCGGCTGGTCTTTCGTGGTTTGGGGCGTGTTTCTGCGGATCGTGGTGGTGTTCCACTGCACTTGGCTGGTTAACAGCGCTACCCACAAATTCGGCTACCGCACCTACGAGTCGGGCGATCGCTCGACCAACTGCTGGTGGGTTGCCCTGCTCACCTACGGCGAAGGCTGGCACAATAACCACCACGCCTTTCAATACTCGGCTCGCCACGGTCTCCAATGGTGGGAAATCGACTTCACCTGGATGACAATTCAACTGCTGCAAGCACTTGGTTTGGCAACCAAAGTGAAATTAGCAGAAAAATAGCTCGGCAATTAGTCATTGGTTGTAGGTCATCTGTTCTGGACTAATGGCTCCTGACCAATGGCTAATCCTGTTTTTTGCGATCGGTATAGGTTGGGTTGAACACTGATCGAGTCTTCGGGTGCGATCGACCCAACCAAAACCAGAATCAGTTATAATATAATTGGGAACAAAAAATTTTGTTTTGCAGCCAAATTTTTTATTTTCAAAATACAACCGTAAATCTTTTTCAATCCTAATCCCAAATCTATCATTGATTCTTTATTAGTTTGGGCAAGTGTGCAGCAAAAAAGTTCACTGCTCAATCCCAACTATTATGCGTGAATCTAGCTCGGCATCTCATCAGAAATCAAAAAGAGAATGACAATTGCAACGCAAGAAAAACTCCAATACAATTGGAAGCACGTTATTAGTTTAGCAGGACTTCATATCGGCGCTTTGTTCGCACTGCTACCAAGTAACTTCAATTGGACAGCAGTTGGTTTAACAGTATTTATGCACTGGATAACCGGCGGTTTGGGAATAACTCTCGGATGGCATCGCCTGCTCACCCACCGCAGTTTTCAGACACCAAAATTCGTAGAATACTTTCTAGCATTTTGCGGAGCCCTTGCCTGTCAAGGAGGAATAATTGATTGGGTTGGGCTGCACCGATTGCACCACACCCACTCTGACCAAAATGCGATCGACCCTCACAATGCCCAAAAGGGTTTTTGGTGGAGTCACATCGGCTGGATGCTATATAAAGGTCCAGCTCACGCTGAAATTTCCCGCTGCACAAAAGACATTTCGAGCGATCCATTTTACCAATTTTTGCAAAACTACTTTCTCCCGATGCAAATCGTCTTTGGCGTCTTGCTTTACTTAGCAGCAGGCTGGCCGTTTGTAGTTTGGGTAATTTTTGCCCGCTTAGTTTTGGTGTATCACTGCACCTGGTTTGTTAACAGCGCCACTCACAAATTTGGCTACCGCACTTACGAAACAAAGGATAGTTCTACTAACTGTTGGTGGGTGGCTGTCCTGACTTACGGCGAAGGCTGGCACAACAACCACCACGCTTTTCAATACTCTGCGCGTCACGGCATGGAATGGTGGGAAATTGACTTCACTTGGATGACAATTCAAGTCTTGGAAGCACTAGGTTTGGCTACTAAGGTGAAATTACCAGCCAAGTAGCAGCATAGGGCATGGGGCATGGGGCATTGGTAACAACTCACAAATAACCAACTGCCCACTGTCAACTGCCAACTGCCAACTGCCTAATGAGCCCGTTTTTGCTCGCCCCGGCCGCGCAAATATTCCGCTAAAAACGCCAATCCTCCCGAACCTACTATCAACAGCACGCTCAAAGCATTAATATCAGGTTTTACCCCAGTCCGAATCCGGCTAAAAATTTCCATCGGCAGAGTTGTAGTCCCGCTACCTGCGGTAAAACTCGCAATCAAAAAATCGTCCATGCTGAGGACAAAAGAAAGCAGACAACCCGAAACAATTCCGGGTATTAATTGAGGGAGCAAAACCTGAATAAAAGCTTCAACAGGCGTTGCACCCAAATCCAAGGCAGCCTCTTCTAAATACGGGTTTAAATCGGCCAATCTAGTAGAAACAGCTAGGGCGATGTAAGCCAGACAAAACACAATGTGAGCTGCGACAATTGTCCACAAACTCAGAGGAATAGCCAGCGCCGCTAAAAATACCAAAGTAGCAACCGCAGTGGCAATATCTGGAATAATAATCGGCAAGTAGGAGACTCCCTGATATAAACTCTTGCCTGGAAAGCGGTAGCGGGCTAAACCAACCGCCATCAAAGTGCCGAGTACAGCCGAGATTGCAACTGCACAAACAGCCACTGTTAAACTGTTTCTCAGGGCAACTAAAATCCGCGTATCGCTAAATAATTTAACGTACCAATCTAAAGTAAATCCTTCCCAACCTGCGCTAAAACGCGATTTGTTAAAGCTGTAAAATGTGAGTACCAGGATAGGCAGGTACATATAAAAAAACATCAAAACGGCAAATATTACCTGCCAAGAAACCTTAAATTTAGGTTTTAAGTACATATCGGGTTGTATTTCCTCCTGTGGATTTTCGGGGGTATTTTCCATTTCTCGGTAATCGGTAATTGGTAATTAATTGGTAATTGGTAATTGGTAATCGGTTGTTGTCAGTTGTTATTTGTGAGTAGCTACCAATAACCAGTAACCAATAACTAATGACTAATAACTACTGACTAATGACTTCTTTAAATTGCATTACGATCGCCATATTTGAGCAAAAGGGCAATTCCGATACTCACTGCAAAGATTAATACCATACTCAGAGCCGAACCCAGCCCCCAATTTTGAGTCGCCCCCAAAAACTGATTGTAAATCAAACGAGCCGCCGTCATGCTCGAAGCTCCACCGAGCAACTCCGGATCGACAAAATCGCCCAAACTGCTAATAAATACTAGCAAAGAACCCGCAGCAATTCCCGGCATCGTCTGAGGTACTGTCACTTTCCAGAAAGTTTCCACTGGATTCGCGCCCAAATCCTGAGATGCTTCTAGCAACCTGCGGTCTAACTTTTCCAAAGATGCGTAGAGAATTGTCACGATATAAGGCAAATAACTGTAAGCCATGCCGATTAAAACTGCGGAACTTTGATTGAGCAATTCCAGAGGAGGAATGCCTACAAGTGCCAGCAGCGAGTTGAGAACCCCCGTAGGACGCAGAATGGTAATCCAAGCATACGATCGCAACAGCGAAGAAGTCCACAGCGGCAACACAAAGCCTAACAAAGTTAAATTCCGCCACTTTTTCGAGACATTGAGGGCGATCCAGTAAGCGACGGGAAATCCCAGCAGCAAACACAGAATAGTAGTCCCCGTTGCGAAAAAGAGCGATCGACCTATCACCTGTAAATTCAGCGGCTCAAACACTCGCAGGTAATTGCCGATTCCCGAAGGATTCACCAAGTCTCCCGGCTTAATATTCGGCACCAAACTAAGCTGAAAAATCACCAGAGTTGGTATGACTAATAATAAAAGCAGCAACAAGCCAGAAGGGCCCAGCAATGCCAGTGGCCCAGCCCACGCCGACCACGGGGAAACAGTTTCAGCCTTCAAAGAAGAATTGGGAGGAATAGGAGGGGGAGTTCTAGTTGAAACAGCCATAAATAATTGTTTTGAGTTTTGAGTTGTAATTTGTAGGGGCGGGTTTCACCTACAATCATCGCCTAAAATAAACAATCTCATAAACCCGCCCCCACCCCACGGTAAATCGAAATGTACATGAAATTTCTGGCAATAAATAAGATTAGCCGCTGGTTAATTGAGTCCAATAGCGATCGTACACGTCTATAAATTTTCCTACCGGAGCAACACCTTCGCAATTTTTCAAAGTAGCCTCAGAAGGGAAAAGAATTTCATTTTCGCGCACTTCCGGCGTCAGCAAACTAAAAGCATCTTCCGAAGGAGTTGAGAAACTGAGCCGTTCTACCAAAGAAGCAGCGACATCGGCTTGCAGCATAAAGTTAATCCACTTATAAGCTGCTTCTGGATTGGGAGCACCTTTAGGAATTACTAAAGTGTCAGTCCACAGAGAAGAACCGCTTTTTGGCACAACATAGCGCAATTTGTCATTATCTGGAATTACCTCATTAGCATCAGAAGAATAACACATAGCTACCTTCAAATCCCCCGTCAGCATTTGCGGCCGCCAAGCATCAGTGGTAAAAGATGCGATCGCCGGTTTGAGTTCAACCAACTTTTCGTAAGCTTGTTTCACTTGGTCTGGGTTCGTAGAATTGAGAGAATAGCCCAACATCCGCAGCGCAGCACCCATCACTTCTCGAACATCATTTGCCAGCGTCATTCGCCTTGCTAACTCCTGTTTGTGCTGCCACAAATAGTCCCAATCTTCTGGCTCTTCTTTGAGTTGTTCGCTGTTGTAAATTAAGCCTGTGGTTCCCCAACTCAAAGGGACGCTGTAGCGGTTTCCTGGGTCATATACGGGGTTTTGGAACTGTTTTTTTAGCCGATCGAGTCCGCCCAAAATCGAGTGGTCTAATGGGGTCAACAGCCCCAGTTCCGTCATCTGAATCACCATGTAGTCAGACGGGTAAATGATGCTGTAGGCGCGGCCACCGCCAGCTTGAACCCTAGCCAGCATCGCCTCATTGGAGTCAAATACGTCTGCAACCACGCGAATGCCGGTTTTTTCGGCAAAGCGATCGAGCAAAGCGTTATCGGTATAGCCTGCCCAAGTATAGATGAAAAGTTGGTCGGCATCACCTTGGACGGGAGGAGCAGATTGCACGTCTGCAAGCCGCCAGCCACAACTCGAAACAGCTAAACCGGAAATTGTCGCCGCCGAATTTTTTAGGAACTGACGGCGTGTAGAATTAGCCGGGAAAATCCTGGAAATTGGTAAGTTAGTCGGAGGCACAGTTCGATTTTAGATTTTAGATTTTAGATTTTAGATTGGGGAATTGGGGATGGGGAAATTGGATTTTAGATTGGGGAATTTGTAATCAGGAATAATTGGTAAGGGGGAAATTCTCCCCTTCTCTTCCTTGTTCCTTTTTCTTTCTTCCTTTTTGTTGACATCCGTTACATCCGTTACATCCGTTACAGAATCCGTTGCCGAACTTCCTTCTTCCTTCGTTTCCCAATTATCCTCGATCGGTCAAAGCGAGACAATCAGTAGTTCCCCAGTAAGCGTAAATCGGCGTGTGCGGGTCTGGGAAAGAACCGCCGGTATTTGGTTGGCGCACAGTAATTTTATCGCCCGACGACAACTCAACGACGTAATGAACGTGCGTGCCCATGTACATAGTATTTTTGAGCCGTCCTTCAAAACAGTTGACGGACACTTCCGGCTGGTAGAGATTCAAATATACTTTTTCCGGCCGAACGCTGACCACAACAGAGTCGCCTGTGACACCACTCCACATATCCGACTGCTGAACGACTATTTTCAGATTGGCTGAGGTGCGAACTGTGATAGTCGATCGGTCGATCGATTCTACCGTACCCGCAAACAAATTCGTATCGCCAATAAAATCCGCCACAAAAGCCGTCTGCGGACACTCATAAATTTCTTCAGGAGAGCCAATTTGCTCAATCCTGCCCTCGTGCATCACCGCAATCCGGTCAGACAGACTCATCGCCTCTTCTTGGTCGTGAGTCACCATCACAAAAGTCAAACCCAATTCTTGATGCAAATTCGACAGTTCCAACTGCATCTGCTTCCGCAACTTCAAATCCAGAGCACCCAGGGGTTCGTCCAACAGCAGAACAGCCGGTCGATTTACCAGAGCTCTCGCCAAAGCCACCCGCTGCTGCTGGCCGCCCGACATTTGACCGGGAAACCTGTTGGCGAAAGATTCCATTTTCACCAATTGCAAAACTTCCCGTACCCGTTCTTCAATTTCTGCTTTCCCCAGCTTTTTGATCCGCAATCCAAAAGCGATATTGTCCCAGACATTCATGTGTCCGAACAAAGCATAGCTTTGAAACACAGTATTTACCGGACGGCGGTAAGCTGGAGTGTTGGTCATCGACTGGCCGCGAATCATCAATTCGCCCGCCGAGGGAGTCTCGAACCCAGCGATTAAGCGCAGCGTCGTAGTCTTGCCGCAGCCACTGGGCCCGAGGATGCTAAAAAATTCTCCTTGGCGGATGTTGAGGTCAACTCCACGGACTGCGGTTTCGCCGTTAAATACCTTAAAGACCTTGCGGAGTTCAACGTCAAGCGCTGTATCCGTTGCTGTCGTACCTTGGTTGAGTGCTGTCTGAAACATATTCGCCCTTTCCTGGGGGTAATGCACGCCACTTAAATACAGTTTAAGTTTAGACTTTTCTGTATTTTAGGTGAGGAATGTTGGATGTAACAGGTTTTGGGATTTGTTCTTTAAATTCTATCCCAGAGCGCACCATTGTCAGCAACAGGCAAGATGCCTGTTCCACAAGAAGAAAATTCACTCTTTGTGGAACAGGCATCTTGCCTGTTCATAAAAGGCTTATTGAGAATGGTACAACATCTCAGATCGATCGGCCATCTATTGATTCTCAGGACTTGGCGTGGGAGAGGGTTTTTGCGGTTTCTCTGTTTTGGGTGCTTCTGCTTTTTTCCACTCTGACAAAGGTCGCTGAGTGGCATTTTTAAAGTCAAAAGGCACTAGCAGCACGGGCAAATTTTGGGCGGAATTTTGAGGGGGCGCTTCCGGCGGATTGGCTTGAGCGTACAAGAAGCGGCCGCTAAAGTCTGTTTTGCCTAAAACTAGGCGGTGAGTTTCCTGGTTGTCCAGTTTTACTGTGACTGTAGCTTGGGGTTGGTCGAGACCGAATTCTGGCAGTTGAGCTGCAGTAATATTAATTGTGCGATCGCTCTTTCCTGTTGCTAGCCTGTCTAGCAAAAAATCCACTGATGCCTGACTCGCGTGTGCTTGCACTGGCAATTTCATTTCCCAGCTAGACTTGCCTCCTTTTGTAGCATAAACTCGCTCAAAAGTCAATATTTTTTCGGGAGTTTTGACTGTAAAGAATTGTACGCGATCGGAGTTAAAAGCAAAAATTTTCTGTTTTTCTTCCTTAGCGGCTTCCTGTTTAGGAGATATTTGCATCTCGAACAAAGCAACCAACCCAGTCATGCTCAACGCGACGGCTATCAATACTAATGTATTTTTCTGCAATTTCATAGTAACTGGGAATTGGGCATTGGGAATTGGGCATTGGGCATTGGGCATTGGGCATTGGGCATTGGGAATTGGGGAGTTTGTTATTAATAACAACTGACAACTGTCAACTGTCAACTGACAACTGTCAACTGACAACTGTCAACTGACAACTGTCAACTGTCAACTGACAACTAACTTATCTTCTCTTCCACCAGATAGCGCCGCCAATTCCCAGTCCGAGTAAAGGCCACATTAGCCAAGCTAAAACCAGCAATCCTACTTGGATGGCCGTCATGTTAATGCGGCGGTTGGTAGCTTTTTTCGGACTGATAGAAAAGCTTTGCTGGTCTGGTTTACTCAACCAACTCACTGAATTGAGAAACACGTCGCTATTAAGTTGTTGGTCAAACCAACCGTTAGTCACAAATTGAGATGTGCCAATTACTACCATTCGGGATGTTTTTCTAGAAGCTGAAGGCACAGAAGGAGTTGCGGTTGGACTCGGAGATGCTGTGGGAGATGCTGTGGGAGATGCTGTGGGTGTTGGCGAAGTCGTTGGTAATGCTGGAGGCGTTGCTTCTTGCGAGACAATCACCGAATAGCTGATTGGGGAAGCTGTTGGCGAAGTTGTCGGTGATGGCGAAGTTGTCGGTGATGGTGAATCTGTCGGCGATGGGGAAGTTGTCGGCGATGGGGAAGTTGTCGGTGATGGTGAAGTTGTCGGTGATGGTGAAGTTGTCGGTGATGGTGAAGTTGTTGGCGATGGTGAATCTGTCGGCGATGGTGAATCTATCGGCGATGGGGAATCTATCGGCGATGGGGAAGTTGTCGGCGATGGTGAATCTGTCGGCGATGGTGAATCTGTCGGTGATGGTGAATCTGTCGGTGATGGTGAATCTGTCGGTGATGGTGATGTTGTCGGTGATGCTTGGGGTGAAGGCGAGGGCGAAGTTGGTGTTGGTGAAGGTGAGGGCTTTAAGGGAGTGCTGTCAGTGGACGATCGAACTAAAGCTACACCTAATAATAGCGGGCCTTGTCGATCGGTCTTTTGATCAAACTCCAATTTCCTCGTCGTCAAATCGCTTTCCGCCCAACTTTCTTGACTCGTCCAAATCAGCGGTTTTTCCTCTATCCCTTCTACTGGCGAGGTTTCCAAAGCACGCGCAAACGGATAGAAAGAAATACCGGTGCCAAAACTTTGAGTAATCGGATGTTCGCCGTAGCGCCTGACTGTGGGAACCGTGGGGCCCAGGCCAAATCTTTGACCAGTGCCCGAAGCATCGATGGCTAAACGGGTGTCTAGTTTGACGCCCCATTCTTGTAGCATTTTGTCCAATCCCGTATCAATTGCCGGGTCTACCATTAACAATAAACTGCCGCCGCGATCGAGATAAGCTTTTAGTGCTTTAATTTCTGTATCGGAAAACGGTTTGTCCTGCCCCGGAACGATTAAAGCATCTGCATCTTCTGGCACTTCTTTTCGTTCGGTCAAATTCAGCGTTTGGGCGTTGTAGTATTTATCTTTCAGAGCTTTTTCAGCTTGCTGAATTCCGCCTTGACCTTCCTTTATCGGGCGGGCTCCTTTGCCTTGCAAAAAGTAAACTGTAGCAACGCGAGTGCTCAGGATTTCTTCTAAGCCATTGGTAAGTTTTATCTCTGAAAGCCCTTGATTTGGGTCGCTACCAAAAGCAGTGCCACCTTTTTGCAGTACCTGTTTTTTGTCGCCAGATTGCAGGTAAACTTCTCCGATGCTAGTAATGCTAAATTCCCGCGCTTTTCCCGGTTGGGTCTGCGGGTCAACAAACTCGAATTGGAATTTTTCGCCTCCCTCGCGTTTGTAGCTTTGCAGCAATTCTTTAATTTGGGGGTTTTGGATGGGGTCAAATACCCAAACTTTGACTGTTTGTTGCAAATTTCGCAGTATTTGTTGAGTCTGCGGGGCGAGGGTAAATTGTTGGCTTTCGGTTAAGTCGATGCGGACGGGATAGCGAACTGCTATGAAGTTAATTACTCCGAGAATCACAAAGACGGCGAGGGTGGCAATCAGGGCGTTAGTGCTGGCTTGAGTGGAACGCTGCCCCCAAAAGCTTTGTTCGTAACTCAAATATAGCAGCCAAAGTGCGATCGTCACTGCTCCGGCAATAACTAAACCGACTGTCAGCGGGTCCCATACTCCAGATACAAGTGCTGCTGTTACCCCCGCTGCGATGAGGAGGGGGCCCAGCAAAAAAACGTATTTCCAATTTGTTTTGCTAATTTTCATAAGGTAAATATTGCGTGACAAAATTCCGCTTCGAGGATGTTATTCTATATCGCATTAGCCTGCAACCAGGCTGTTAAATCTGACGGATGGTTGAAATCGATCACGGCATCTCCTAGTGCTTCTAATTCCTCTATGCCTAATTGACGGATGCAGTTTTCAGTTTCTGGTTGTATTGTGCCTAAGCGCTTCACTAGCTGACGCAATATTAACGATAGTTGAGCAGTTTTTGTCACCTGTTCTCTTGCTACATCTATGGCAATCTGCTGGTCTTGAATCCACAGTTCTTGCTTCTGCAATTCATTTAATTCTTCCTGAGTGAAATTTTCCTCGTTGGCAATTCTAAAAGCTTTCTGAATTTCGGGAACTGCCCTCAATGTTTCTGGTACTGTCTCCAGAGTGCTGGTATTTTCGAGAAAGTAAATCCATTGCTCTGCGGTTGTTTCTAATGCTGCTAATTCCTTGCTAAATTTTGGCAGTTCGATAAATACTAATTCTATTTCAGTATCGGGATAGTCAAACTGTTGCTCTTTTTCTTGAAAAACAAAGCGCGACATAAATTCTGGCTGATTTTCAAACATTTCAAAGTCGGCAATTTTTAAGGAAATTACTTTTTTTAGTCTTTCGTAGCGTTCTTTTCCTGTTAATTGCTGGCTGTAGCTTTTGGCAGCGTTGTACAAAACTCTATTGCCGAAGGAAGGCACGTTGAGGAATTGAATTTCAACTAGGGCGATTCGGCCGCCGTTAATTGTGGCTTTGACATCTAGGTGTGTGTCTTGGGTTGCGAGAGTTTGAGGTTCTGGTTGGGAGTCGATTATTTCTAAGTCTTCGATGACGGGCTGTGCTTCATAAAGGATGGCGTTTAAAAAATTAATCAGGATGTCTTTGCTGTCGCTGGAACCGAATATTTTTTTGAACGCAAAGTCGATCTTGGGATTGATAAATCTCATTGTTTGAGGTATTTTGTAGAATGATTCACAGGGAAAAAATAACCTTCCCTTTGCTCTTTACTTGTCTTTACTTCGGCAAAAATAACCTGCTCTGTCTCTGCCTTGCCTAATGTTTTTAAGAACGCTGATATCGCAAGGCATCGATGGATTGGGCGGTCAGAAATACTCCTAAAATGATGTAACTGGCAAACATAATTAAACTGCTGGTATCGAAAACTCCCTTGACAAGATTGGTGTAATTTGTTAGGAGCGACAAATGTCCTAATGCTGTTCCGAATGGGCCACCGATACTGACGGCGACTGCATCGATCACCCAGAGAAATAATACTAGAGCGAAGGTGAGGATGGCGGATAAAATTGTGCTGTCGGTGAGGGAGGAAATAAACATTCCGAGCGACAATACTCCTGCTGCTAGTAATATTAAGCCACCGTGTCCTAGCAGAAGAACTCCGGGGGGTACGGGTGGGGTTGAGGAACTGAGGGCGATCGCCTCGCAGAAAAGCAGAGGCAGTAACATTGTGGTATAAAATGTTAAAACTCCCAGGAGTTTGCCGGTAGCAACTGCCCAGTTTGTTAAGGGCGATGTGGCTAATAGTTCTAAGGTGCCGCGTTTGCGTTCTTCTGCGTAAAGTCCCATTGAGAGTGCGGGTAGTACGAACAAGGAAAGGGAACCCATGATTCGCAGGAAGAGTTGCAGGAATTCGTAGGCTACGTCGATGGGAGGTTCGGTAATTCCCATTTGGTCTCGCTGACCAATTTGGGGAATTAACCCGTCGGGGGCGAGGAGGATGGCTATCAAAAAGTAGCCGGTGATTAGCCAAAAGACTGCTGCGATGGCATAGGCTAATGGTGAGGCAAAATAGCTTTGTAGTTCTTTGCGGTAAATTGCGATAATATTACTAATCATTACTAACCTTTAGGAATCGGAAATGGGTAATTCGGCATTGGTAATTGGTTCATTCTGAGTCGCCTGCGGGTGGTGTTTCACTGCTGTCGCTATCCTGTTTTTTTCTTTCTATTTGTCGCTTTTTGGTAACAGGTGGCTGTTCTGGTAGAGAATCGCTACTCGGTTGTGGCTTTTTTTTAATTGGCCGATTTTTTACAACAGGTTGGGGTTCTGGCTCAGAAGGTTCGATCGACTCTACTGTTTCTACAATAAGTAGATTTTCGACAACCGGTTCTGGCTCAGA